>CBINJX010000901.1:0-2763 GCA_966251085.1 uncultured Verrucomicrobiales bacterium | reverse complement strand
CCATGGATCAGGATCGGCACCACGCTGGAGCGCTCTTCGGTATCCTTGCGCACCCGCTGACGGGCGCGTGCGGTGCCGAGCACCACCGGATCGACCGCTTCCAGGTGGCTCGGATTTGCCGCCAGGCGAATCTCCACCTCGTGATCCGTGTCGAGCACCTTGCGGGTTGTGCAGTAGCCGAGGTGATATTTCACATCGCCATCACCGGCGACCGTGTTTGGAATGAAGTTCTCCGAGAACTTCGCGAACATCACAGCGATCGACTTTTGGACGAACTCCACGAGCACGCTGAGACGGCCACGATGCGCCATGCCCATGATCAGTTCGTGCACTTTATGCGCCGGTGAATTCTCCAGAAGTGCGTAAAGGGCAACGATGAGCGCCTCGCCGCCTTCCATTGAGAACCGCTTCTGTCCGACGTACTTCGTGTGGAGGAACCGCTCAAAACTCTCGACTGCGAGCAGTTGCTTCAGCATGCGCTGCTGCGTTTCCGCCGGCAGCCGGTAGTCGCTCACCCGGCTCTCCAGCCGCTCGCGCAGCCAGTTGCGCACACGCGGATTCTGGATGTGCATGAACTCCGCACCGATCGTCGCGCAGTAAGTCGCCTCCAGGGAGCCGATCATCTCGCGCAGCTTCATCTGGCGGCCGCCGAGATAGAATTTCGAGCTGACCAAAAGATCGAGATCCTTCTCGTCAAAGCCGAGTTCGCGGAGGCTCAGGAGCGGGTTTTCCGGGCGGACCTTGGAGAGCGGATCGAGCTGAGCAATGGTGTGCCCGAGGGTGCGATACGCATAGACGAGCCCGTCCACACGCGTCTGCAGAGGTGCTTCTTCAGTTCCCGCAGCGGCTTTCTGTGCACCTGCTGCGTGGCCGTTCTTGCCGACCTGAACATTGCCGAGTTCGAAGCCTTCGAAGAAGGCGGCCCAGGTGGAGTCAACGGAAGCGGGATCTTTACGCCACTGCTCGTAATTTTGTTCGAGCAGATCGGCGTTGAAGCGGTTGGCGAAGGAGATAGCCATAAAAGAGCAATCGAGAGGGACAGGCAATGTAAGCAGCCTTGACTTTGTCTCAAACTTTTTCCTCAGAAGTATTGCGAACGGGTAATCTTGCAGAGCAATACAGGGCGGAGGAAATGGCATCCGGCTGTGTGGTGTCGGCAACCGTGATCAAGTGAGGTCATAGGGTTAGCTGAGCAGGCGTTTCGCAGGTTTGAGAGGATGAATCTCGCAATGAGACACACCCTCGCAGCCCTGAGATAACCACTACTAAGCAAGAACCGTAGATACTGCACTGAAGGTTGAGCGCTGAGGGTTGAGGGATGGACACCGGCAGCTCAGAGCAGGTGAGCGTGACGGGAGGGAAATGGATTACTGACTTGCGATTGCCCTCCCGGCGGTAGGGCGGTCGCGCCGCCCTACCGCCGGGAGGGCGCGTAGAGAGTGATTCCATGTCCATCCCGGAAAAGGCACTCGCGGCGCGAGGCCCCTACCGGGTTTGTTGACGCGTCATATGGATTCCTTTTTCTACCTCATTCCTGCACGCGGACAGGTTTCATCTCCCCTTCCACTCCAGCCTCGGAGCAAGGATGCTACGGGCACCCGCAGCCAGGATGGCTGACGCTACGGCCTCTCACCACCCGCCGCCAATCCCGCCCGGTTCGGATACGCCGGGCGTTTTGGCGAAGCAGGAGGATTGGCCTTGATCGCTTCCATCATCTCGGAAATGGCGCGATCGAGCTGCGGGTCGTTGCCCTTGGCCAGCTCGGCCGGATCATCGGTAACCGCGATATCCGGCGAGACGCCCTGACCTTCGATGATCCACTCTCCATTCGTGTCGTAGATCGAGAAGGTGGGAACCGTCACATGGCCTCCATCGATCAGAAGAGGAGCGCCGGTCATACCGATCAGCCCACCCCAGGTGCGCTGACCGATCACGGGACCGAGGTTCGCCTTGCGGAACATCCACGGCAGGCAATCCCCACCGGAACCGCTCCAGCCGTTGACCAGCATCGCTTTGTGACCGGAATGCGCCACGGCAGGCGTCTGCCAGTCGCGTCCATCGCGCACTCCCCAGAAATTGGTCACGCGCCGTCCGAGCAGTTCGATGAAACGGTCGGGGATCTGCCCACCCGAGTTCCAGCGCTCGTCGATGATGACTGCCGGCTTCATGAACTGCGCGCGGAACTGACGGTAAAGTTCGCTCTGCCCGTCCACTGCGGTATTGCGGACATAGATATAGCCGATCTTACCGCCGCTGGCCTGCTCGACCCGCTTGCGGTTGGACTCCACCCAGGCGGCGTGGCGGATGCGTGACTCATCGGAGATGGTCTGCACCAACACCTCGCGGGCGCCTTCCATGGTCGGCTTGTCGTTGACCGTCAGCATCACCGTGCGGTCCGCCAGCCCCTGAAATGCGGCCCACGGATCTTCAGTTACGTCGAGCGGGCGTCCGTTCACGGCCAGCAGCCAGTCACCCTCCTTGAGCTTTAAGCCGGGCTGCCGGAGCGGCGAACGATTCGCATGATCCCATGCGCCCACGTCGAGGATCCGCTTGATCCGATATGCCCCCTGCTCGAGCGCGTAATCACAGCCGAGGTAGCCCACGTTGCGGCCAATCCCCTCTTCGAAGTCACCGCCACCTCGATAAGCGTGTGATGAGTTCAGCTCGCCGAGCAATTCTCCGAGCACGTAGTTCACGTCCCAACGGGTCACGCAGTCGGTCAGTAGATGGCTGTAACGCTCCTTCATCGCGTTCCAGTTTACG
>CBINJX010000900.1:0-2769 GCA_966251085.1 uncultured Verrucomicrobiales bacterium | reverse complement strand
TGTGAGTGCCGAGAAGAAACTGTCCGTGTTCGGAGAGCTTATAAGCAGTTACCAGCCCGCCGTAGTCGTGAACCATCTCGTCCTTCCGGAGAACAAAGCGCTCGGCAGTAGCCTTCGCAGCTTGGATCATTAGTTCCTTTGCGGCCGGATCTTTGGCGCTTTCGATAGCTTGCGCCATTACCGGATTCGGCTTCGGTGCAAATTCTCCTTCAACAGCGAAAGTCGGTGTACAGGCGATACATAACAGGGACGCGAGGGCAAAGCGCGTAGTCCGGAGTTGATGAGGTACGGAGGATTTCATTTGAGGGTTAACGTAGAAAAGCTCAGAGGCGCGGGTTCGCTGCACCGTATGGTTGAACTCAGCATTTGGATCATGCGGTTGAGGCGTGGGAGACTGGAGGTGCAACCCTGGCTCGTCGCAACAGCCTCCACGTGCGAAGAGGTCAGTTCTTGAATTCTACTCCAGGGCCATAAGCGCAGATTTGCATCGACAGGTTCAGTCTCGGTTTTTTTCGATCAATCTTTCCATTAACTCTGCTCCACCAACAATGTCCTCGCTGCCGGTAAAGCGCGAGACCTCCATGTGCCCGTCCTCGAAGACATCGACCTCCACACGCTCACCAACCAATGTCAGCGTTACGAGCACCGAGTCTTCGCGGTGGCGTGAGAGGATGAAGTGAATCTTCGCGTTCTCAAGTCTCTGCAAGAGTTGGTAAAGCGGGTGTGACATGATAGCGGCATAACGTACGGCGCGTGAGCGGCGATCGAAGCGTGGTGCGACCGCTGCGGAAGCAGGGGAGCGGTCGAGCGCAGGTCGTCCACTCCATAAAGCGGGTCAGGCAGCAGGTTCATCATCTGCAGAGTCTCCGTCCAGAGCTCCTACCTCAAAGATGTCGTGTACAGGATAGCCTCTCAACTTGGCGGCTGCAGCGAGATGGTTGGGAGCGTGTACAAGAAAGTCTTCAATTCCACTGCGTATCTCCTCAGCGGTAAAGCGCTCGGGGTAGAGCAAGAATGCGGTGATAAACGCTGCATTATAGTTCCAGTCCGTCATGTGAAAGGCAATGTCGGATGCGGTGAGGTGATCAAATTCGCCACAAAGTGCTTCATGTGCCGCCGCGTTTGCTGCTGGAACAGCAACGCTCAGTTGCTCCGAGCGCTCCCCCACGATCTCACGAAAGATGGCAATGGCTTTTTCATTGGCAGCTGTCATTGAAGTGATCTCAAGGGCATCGTTCTCAGTCGCCTAACGCGTCAGTTCACCGACGGCGGTCCACCGGGAGCAGTTTGATTGTCATCTGACGCCGTTGGGCTGCTATTCGGCGCAGCGCCTGGTTGAGAACATCTTTCGAAAATGAACTTATGGTTCTCGAACAAGCCGAATGCCGCCCTCGGCACCGCATCCAACGATATCGGCAAAGCCTTGATATGTTCTGGCTGCGCACCTTCCCACATGTCGATACAATCGACACGATGGCCTGAAGATAACAAAGACACAATGATATCGTACAACTGTTGTGTTGCGTCCAGATCAACCTGCTCTTCCTCGAACCCTTCGTCGCAATCCTCTGGCCGGCCGAACCCAAGTTCTACTGCGTTCAGATGTCGAAACGTGCAGCTACACCCGGACTGTGAACCAACAAACCACCTGTTTGGATAATCTAAAAGCTCGATGATCTTCTCGTCTTTGTATTCGTAAGTCTCCGCCTTCTGGAATCTGACGAGGTCCGTGCTACGAATGCCCAGATTCTCAGGACCGTCTGTTGAAAGATACAAGGAGTAACACATGTGCTATTCCTCAACGCGAGTTGAACGACAAGGGCACCCCACTGGATGTATATCGAGATCCGCAAATCCTTCATCCAGAGACTCTATCGCGCTCATCGCCTCTGAGAGTATCCCGGACGCGGAGGGGTCACAAGGGCTATTGGGCGCTCGGTTGTTTATTGACTGACGTTACGCTCCACCGCTGCCGCGCACCTGAGCCGGGGAAGGCAGGAGGATGTGCCTTCTCTTCTCCACTGGCACTCCAGGCGGACTGGAAGTCCACCCCACTTTGACTGCCCGCTCCGGCGCGCCGCGTCAAAGTGGGTCAGACTTGCAGTCTGACTTGGGAAGGAGCGCCGCAGTTCACCGGCGGCTCGATGCCTTCACCTCGCTCATTGCCGCCAGGGTAGCGGCGTGTCCTTTCTCTTGCACGTCTCCACCGCTGCCACGCGCGTCGGAGCAGGGGAGAGGATGAGGGAGCACCTTCTGTTCTCCACACCCACCCTGAACAGACGAGGACGTCTATTCTACACTGCTGGCGCTCTCATCGGCGTGCCCTCCAGGATCGATGAAGTAGGCTGTCCCGCATCGCTTCATTTATCGAGTCGGCCAGTGTTCCCTTTTTGAATTCCGCAATGGGATCCGGAGGAGCTGTTTGTGCCGGGGTGCGAGCGGTTGGGACAGCGGCACCAGGTGCTGCGGGCGGGGGAGAAAGTTTCGAGCGGGGCGTAGTGAGGCACGAGGTATTTTCGAAGCGGATCGCTTGCGAATCAGAGAGCTGTGCTGGTCGGTAAGGAATGGTGCGTCCTTCCGAAGCATTGCTTCCATTCCGGCAGAAACCGGCTGCAGGCTCGATTGCAACGTTCCCGTATTGGGGAGAAGCGTTTGGCAAACCGGGAGAGGCGGCTCAATTTTGTCGAGAGAGGTTTTCATCCGCAGAAGAAACGCTGAGGTGCGCTAGATTCTTGGACCGGGAAAATAAGCGAATAAGCGACAATGAAG
>CBINJX010000899.1:0-2770 GCA_966251085.1 uncultured Verrucomicrobiales bacterium | reverse complement strand
CTCGTCGGGTACGTCGCACCGCGAACCATGGGAGTCGGGTACGACAATATCGAGGACATCATCTCAAATCGACTGCCGCTTCAGGTGCTTACATGGCTATGCGCTCTGAAACTTCTCTCCTGGTTGATTTCTCTCGGAAGTGGAACCTCCGGTGGAACTCTGGCGCCGCTTCTCACAATCGGTAGCGGTCTGGGCGCGCTTCTCGCGGCCGCATCTCACCACATTTTTCCCGGACTCGAGATACCCCTCGGACTCGCAGCATTGGTCGGGATGGCCGGCATGTTCGCGGGAGCGTCTCACGCGCTCCTGGCCTCAGTAGTTTTTGCCTTCGAGACGACCATGCAGCCTCATACGCTTCCTGCCATTCTGGCGGGTGCGACCTCTGCATACCTCGCCTCGCAGCTCATTGCTCGACACTCCATCATGACGGAGAAGATTGTGCGCAGAGGAGTGGCGGTGCCGAACAACTATGAGCCGGATCCACTCAGCCATATTTCCGTAGCTTCGTGCATGGACCGGGAGTTGCAAATGATTCCCGGTACCACGCTCCTCGAAGATTTTGCCCGCCGCATCGGCGAGAACGACCCCCTTGTCAGCCGGCGTCAGGCTTCACTCGTGGTGGATGAAGAAAACTGTCTCATCGGGATCGTCACACGCGGTGACGTAGTCGAGGCGATGGGAAATCGGCCGGAGAACAGAACTGTTCTCGATGTGTGCACTCGGAACCTGATTGTCGCATACCCCGACGAGACCCTGCAGGTGGCACTCACTAAAATGCTTCAGAACGACATCGGGCGTCTGCCCGTCGTAGAGCGGAGCGGTCCTCCACGCCCAGTTGGTTATCTGGGCCGCGCCCATCTTCTCGCTGCACGGTCACAGCGTCTCGCGGAGGAGGTCGTTCGTCAGCCAGGATGGTTGGAGTGCACGCGTTCCAACACACGCCAGGCTGCAAACACTGGCATTCGAGGCTAAATAGGCAGCCGAGAGTTCATTCACGCCCAGCTCTCGCGCCGAAGACGCTCTGGACGGCTGTCGTCAGATCCCCTCGCGCATGCCTGCCGTTGTTTGGCACCCCTTGGGGGCTCGAACCGATCATAATCAATGGTGTCCACCAAGGTGCTCATGATCTCGAAAAGCTCACGCTGTGTCGCGACGATGCTGTAACGCTCGCTGGAACCCGCGGAAGGAGAGATCTCTCGATGCAGCCCCGTCATTTGGAGCAGGCTGTCCAATTCCTCACGGGTTTGCGCACGCACCTCGTAAACTGCAGCGTCGCCATCATCTGGCGGCTGCGTTTGAACGATGGAGTAATGGCCAAGTTTTGTTGCGAGCCACATGGCTGCCATATAACACGCGCAATCCGGCGCGGAAACGGGTAAGTCATGCCGTCCCCGACGGATTGGCTATTCGGGCAACTGATTCGTGTTCTCCATCAGACAACCTCGTTATGCACGCGTCTCAAGGTATTCTTTAAGCGCCACGGCTTGATTGTGCATCGTGTCCCGCGCGCCATAGATAAGCGTCACTGTCTTGCAGTTCGCGAGTTTCCGGAATTCAGCAAGTGCCTCACGTTGGTTATCCAGTTCCGCGAAGTAGCGTTTCTTGAACTCTGGCCAGCGTTCAGGCTTGTGCGCGAACCACTTTCTCAACTCCGTACTCGGCGCAAACTCTTTACGCCATTGATCGATCTTTGCTGCGGCTTTGGAAACACCCCGTGGCCAGACCCGGTCCACCAGCACGCGGCATCCGTCGCTGTTTGCGGGCTCGTCATAGGCTCGCTTCAATTCCAGTGACATCTTGCCAGCATGGTACGTTGCACGCCGGTTCGGGAGAAGGGGGATGTTGTCCCTACACAAAGTACTGAAGCCGTCGCGATTCGATTACCACGGGCTTCCAGATGACGAAAAAATCTCCACGCTACTGCCGCGAGTACCTGCGCAGGGTTCCATCCGAACCGATATGAATTACCCGAAACCCGTTCCCGGCATACCGCGCTGAGCCTTCGTGATTCGGAAAATCGATTCGCCAAGCCGTGACACGCCAGCCTTCCGGATCCGTTGAGACCTTATAGTCACCGCCGTGTGGCCAGTTTTCGCGATCGGCAACAGCTTCCCGGGCAATGCGGAGCGCTGTTTCCTTCGAATCACAGTTCCCGGCGGTGGCGGGAGACACGATTGCCGCGGAGCAAAGAAACAGAGAGACAACGAAGGCGGGAAATCCTTTCATCGGGGTGATGCAGCGGGGAAAAACCGCTGCATTCACTAAATCGCGGGCTCCCGGTCCGAGTGGATGTGCAGTCTTGAAGATTCCGGTTCGCTGAAATCCCGGTGTACAACGGGCTCCCAGAGTCTTTCCGCGCCTTTGAAGGCATCCCGGTTACACGTGCGTCTGCACCCTGCTGGCAAAGGGGTGAGATGCTTGGCGTTGCCGCCACCGATCACCGTTTCATCCGGCCAGAACATATCCTTGAGTAGCGCCACCGCCGTGAACACGTCGCGCTGCCATTTTGCGTTCCCGCGTTCCTTCCGCGCGACTTTGGAGAGTCGGTCCATGAAGCGGGCATTCTTCCCGATCGGGACCAATCCGAGTTCGATGTTGGTGATCGTGCCGTCCACCGCCAGTGCGCAACCTATGCTGGTTCCCAATCCAATGAATAACATTCGCCCGCCCTCATAAGCGGCGAGGGCCTGCAGTGCGGCATCGTTGATGATCTTCACCGGGCGGCCGAATGCTCCCGCGAAGTCAAAGCCGAGCCAGCCTCCACCCAGAT
>CBINJX010000898.1:0-2776 GCA_966251085.1 uncultured Verrucomicrobiales bacterium | reverse complement strand
CAATTGCACCCGGAGGGGAATCGTTTGGCCCCGATGGCCAAAGCTTTGGCCCCTGTGGCCAAACGATTTCATCCTGAGTGGAAACGATTGCACTCGCTCCCCAATCGTTTGCAGGTGAACCGCAAAGCTTCGCAAAAATCTGCAATCATTCGCAGAAGTTCTGCGATCGTTTGCAGGTCATCCGCGATGCTTTGCCCTCCGGCTGCGGTGCTTCGGGTGATTTGGCCAATGCTTCGGTGTCCAGGTGCGAATGCGTAGGCACCCACCCCAACATCTTGGCCCGGCTTCCCACAGCTTTGGCCGACGAGGCCAATCGTTTACACAGATTTGCTCTCCCACGCCAGTGTTTCCCGGGCGTTTTCGATGAGCGGCCCCTCCTCCCTCCCGTGAAGCACGGCACCTCACGACTCGTTGCAGCATTGCAACAATCCATACACCGTGCCATGCCTAGGACGGCATGACAGTGTTCCCCCGCACCTTGCTGCTTCTTGCATGCACCCTTTCACTTGCCGCGACGTCTCCCCGTGCCGTGGCGCAGTTCGTCATTTCGGAGTTCATGGCGACGAACGTGAATACCAATATCGAGGACGAGGATGGCGCGCACTCGGACTGGATTGAAATCCAGAACACCGGGACAAGCAGCGCCAGCCTGAATGGCTGGTATCTCACCGATGACTCGGGAGATCTGCGGATGTGGCAGTTCCCGACATCTTCGCCTTTGCTAACCCTGGCTCCCGGAGCGCGGCTGCTCGTATGGGCATCCGGCAAAGACAGAAAGATCGCAGCCGACCGCCTCCATACAAACTTCCGGCTCAATGCAGGCGGCGAGTACCTCGCGCTGGTGCGGCCGGATGGATTGACCGTCGAGCATGGGTATCTCCCGCAGTACCCACCGCAACCAACCGATCTTTCCTACGGCATCTCGGGCGGGCGGCAGTGGAAAGTCCTCGCCGGTCCGGACCTGAATACCCAGTGGAAGGTCCGAGTGCCGCAGAATGCCAGCGAGTTTGGGATCGCCATGGCCGGATGGCAGAGCAATGTCGCCTTTGATACCTCCACATGGGTCACAAAGGGGACCACCGTTTCCGGAGGGATACCGAAAGGGATCGGGTACGATTCCGGGGGATCGAACGGCGCCCGGGCTTTTCTGACCAATTACGTCACCTCCCCAAATGGAGTGGTCGCCAGCAACACGGACGTGAATGCGACGACGGTCGGGATGTATATCGGCGGCACCTCCAGCTTTACCGGAGCCCCCTCACTGTGTGCACGCACGACGTTTACCGTCACCGACCCGGCGAGCATCCAATATCTGCGGCTGAATATCCGCTACGATGATGGTTTCATCGCGTATTTGAACGGCACGGAAGTGCTCCGGGTAAATGCGCCGAGTGTGGCAGCCTGGAATGCTACTGCTCCGATCGACCGGGAGGATGACCAGAGCGAGAGCACTGAAACTTTCCTGCTCGCCGGAGCGCAGGCAGCTCTCACGACGGGCGCAAACGTATTGGCGATTCACGGTTTCAACGACCGGAAGAACAGCGCGCATTTTGTGATCACACCGAGCCTGGAAGCCTTTCAATCGGTCGCGGGTGCAGGCACGAGTGCGGTCGGGTATCTCAACTCCCCCACTCCGGGAGAAGAGAACACCATCGCCGCCAGCGCAATCGGACCCGACATTTCGCAGACGACCAAAAATCCAACGCAGCCCGTCGGCGGCAGTGGCAGCGCTCCCCTGCTGATCACGACCCGGGTGCGCCAGACGCTGAATCCGATCTCGGGAGTCTTTTGCCGTTACCTGATCAACTTTGGCAGTGAAATGACCCTCGCAATGCGGGATGACGGTCAGGGAGGGGATGCAACGGCGGGGGACGGCATTTACAGCGCCCAGATTCCCACGACGGCACTCGCCCCGGGTTATCTCCTTCGCTGGCGGATCGTCAGTACAGATACTGCAAACAACCAATCGACCGACCCGCCGTTCCGGGATCCGTATGACAACGACCAGTACTTTGGCACGATGGCCCAGACACCCGGGCTGCAGTCTCAGCTCCCCGTGCTCTACTGGTTTCACAACAGCACGAGCGTACCGCCAGTCTTTGCGACGAATGAGGGCGGCTTCCGGTCGTCCTTCTTCTACAAGCTGCCGACGGAAACCTCCGGGCGTTTCTACGACAACGTGCGGGTGAACCTGCACGGGCAGTCCACCTCCGGTTTCGGCAAGAAGAGCCAGAATGTAAACTTCAACGCCGATAATCGGTTCCTGTGGCGCGAGGGGGAAGATGAAATCCGTGGGATGAACCTGCTCTCGAACTGGGCAGACAAAACCCACGTCCGCAACTCGCTCGCCTGGGAGACGTGGAACCTCACCGGGCATCCCTCCCACTGGGCTCAGCCGGTCCGGGTCCAACAGATCACCAATAATAGCAGCAGCCTCAATGGCGGCGTGACTGCGCAGTTCCTCTGCATCGCGGACATGGTGGAGGACGCGAACAAGGAATTTATGGAGCGCTGGGGACTCGATCCGCGAGGTGCCCTCTATAAATGCTACAATTCGCTGAACAACACGCTCCAGAACTCCTCTACCGAAGGTGGAGGCGTTGAGAAGAAGACGCGGGAATGGGAAGACTTCAGCGATCTGCAGGCGCTCGTGAATGCCATGAACTCGAATAATAGCGTCACGGCGCGGCGGCAGTGGCTCTATGACAATGTGGATGTGCCGGCACTCATCAACTATCTGGCGGCAACAGGCTGGCCGAACGACCCGGATTGGGAA
>CBINJX010000897.1:0-2778 GCA_966251085.1 uncultured Verrucomicrobiales bacterium | reverse complement strand
TGGCTCCACCGAAGAACTGCTCCGTCGTTCTCAGCTGAAGCTGCGGGAACCGGTGATCTGTGAGGAAGAGCTCCCGGCTCGTCCAATGAAGAAGTAAGCACCTCGTAATCTTAATTCTAATCTTAGTCTCCTCCTTCCCCGTCCTCACCGGGAGAACTCAAGGGAGAAACGGGGCAGGAGTAAGATTAAGAATAAGATTACGACGGGGCAGATGATAGCACATAGATATCTCCTTGTATGCCGGGGAGTTGCGACTCGCCTCCCCTTGCTCTCTTCGCACCGAAATTCGCGAAACAGAGGCGATGTGGTATATCTCCCGTCCACTTAACGGGGTTTGCCGTAGGTTGAACCTTCGGCAGCTCTGAACTGTCACTTCCGGAAAATGACGTCCCGTAAAGCACTCGTAGATACTCTGGTCGCCAGCGGCATTCCTTCGCAAGAGGAAGCTGTGCAACTCGCCGCGCTGACACCATCCAACGGCAACACTTGGACGGCCGAGGTGCTGAACACCGGGAAGGTGGACGAACAAAAGTTTGCCTCCAGCCTTGCAGAGCTTTTCAAGACGCCTTTCAGCACGGTCGATCCCAACCGCTTCGATCGCAGTGTGCTCGGACTTCTGCCGAGCCGCTTCGTTTTCAAGCATCACATCCTCCCGATCGAGAGCACTGAGACCTCGGCAAAGCTCGCCACCTACGACGTCTTCAACTCCGTCGCACGCCGGCTCGCCCAGCAGCAGCTGGCCGGGCGAAAGATCGAGTGGGTGATCGTGCCTCGGGGCCAGCTCCTCCGGACGATCAAGACGCTCTACGGCGTTGGTGCGGAAACCTTTGAAGAGATTCTCGCCAACACGCGGACCTACGACGGCGATGTCGATCGCGAACAGGCGCAGGACATCACCAGTGATGATCCGGAAGCGAGCGTGGTGAAGTTCGTAAACCAGATCATCCGCGAGGCGATCTATGAGCGCGCCACCGATATCCACGTGGAGCCGCTCGAGAACGATCTGCGTATCCGCTACCGTATCGACGGCATGCTTCACGAGGTGGCAGTCCCACCACAGCTCCGAGTGCTCCAGAGCGCGATCATTTCACGTCTGAAGGTGATGGCGCACATGGACATCGCAGAGCGGCGTCTCCCGCAGGACGGGCGCATCAATTTGACGACGAACTCCGGCGCGATCGACGTTCGTGTTTCCACGATCCCGACCGTCAACGGCGAGAGCATCTCGCTGCGTCTCCTTTCGCGCACAGAGACCCTCACCTTCGGCCTCGACCGGCTCGACATGAGCGAGAAGCAGCTCACCATGGTGAAGCAGCTCCTCGCCCAGCCCAACGGGATCATCCTCGTCACGGGTCCGACAGGTTCCGGTAAGTCCACGTCGCTTTATTCGTTCCTTTCCTCGATCAATGCGGTCTCCCGCCGAATCATCACGGTCGAGGAACCTGTGGAGTATCGACTTCAGGGTGTGTCCCAGATCGACGTGAAGCCGGAGATCGGGCTGACCTTTGCAAATGGACTCCGCGCGATCCTGCGTCAGGATCCCAATGTGGTGATGGTCGGTGAGATTCGTGACTTCGAAACCGCGGAGATCGCGATTCGCGCCGCGATGACGGGTCACTTGGTATTTTCCACCCTGCACACGAACGATGCGGTGGGTGGCATCACCCGTCTGCTCGACATGGGGATCGAGCCGTTCCTTCTCGCCAGCGTGGTTCGCGCCTTCTTCGCGCAACGTCTCGTGCGAACCCTCTGCCCGGACTGCAAGGAGGTCACTGGTTACCCGGTCGAGTACCTGCGAGAGATCGGCGCTCCGATGCCTTCCGAGATGAAGTTTTACCGTGGCCGCGGCTGTGATACCTGCCGCCAGACCGGCTACAAAGGCCGTGCGGCGATCTATGAACTTTGCCCGATCACGGAAGGTCTGCGCCGCTTGGTCATCCAAAAAGCCACCGGTACCGAACTCAAGGCCCGTGCAATTGCAGATGGCATGTTGACCCTGCGTGCAGACGGCTGGCGTCGCGTGATGCTTGGGCAGACAACGGTCGAGGAGGTCGTACGTGTTACCCAGGCGGACGATGCGATGATTGAGACAGACGGGACCGAGCCGTAAGGTTCCTTCTGCGGCACTCTTATTCTTACTCCCAGCTTCCGGCGCAGGGGCATGGGAGAGATTAGGATTAAGCGTAAGAAGGGGAGCCTTCCGCTTCAGGTACGTCCCGGATAAAACTCTCTATAAGAACGGCGGTATCGCCGGGTGAACAAAGGGCCTGCAGGAACTTTCTCCTTTCTGCAGAGTTATTCTCCCGAAAATGAATCGTCGTAGTTTTCTCCAGAGCACCGCCACGGCGGCTGCCGCATTTGCCGCACCTCACATCGGCCGCTCCGCCGAAGCACTTGCATCACAGACTGGTCAGCGCCCCCGCCGTATCATCCATGTCGTCTCCGATGGCATGAGCATGGGAACGCTTTCATGCGCGGATCAGTTTGCGCGGGCGACCCGGGGCGAAGGGCTGGCGTGGATGGAGCTTTGGGCGAAGAATGGCACACAGCACGGGCTCATGAACATGCGCTCTCTCAACTCTCTGGTGACTGACTCCGCAGCGGCAGCATCGAGCTGGGGTAGTGGCTCGCGGGTGATGAACGGGGCACTGAATTGCCTGCCCGACCGCCGTGCATTGACCCCGCTCTACACCCTTTTCGGTGACGCCGGCTGGCTGCGCGGGCTCGTCTCGACGGCGGAAATCACACATGCGACGCCGGCCGGTTTTGCCGCCAGCG
>CBINJX010000896.1:0-2778 GCA_966251085.1 uncultured Verrucomicrobiales bacterium | reverse complement strand
GTTTGAACCTGCACTCCTTGGCAACACACGGCGAACCGGCCGGGGAACACTCTCCATGTTTTTATTCCGGCGGCTGACGGTGCATCCGTCTCACCGCCGGTTTCCCGTTCCTACAGCGTTCAGCTCCAGTTCTCGACCAGATCCACCAGAGTCCGTACCCCGAACCCGGTTGCGCCTCGCGCGATATGCGCCTGATCCTTCGAACGGTGCGACGTGTAGGCGATATCGAGGTGCGCCCACGGCGTCTCTTCCGCAAACTTCTTGAGAAATGCCGCGCCGGTACACGCGCCGCCCAGCCGCCCGCCGCTGTTCTTGATCAGTGCCACGTCGCTCTTGATCTGGTCCTCGTACTCGGAGAAGAGCGGCATCGGCCAGAGCCTCTCACCGGCGCGCTTTGAAGCCGCTTGCACTTTCTCCAGGAGATCCTCGCCATTGGACCACAGTCCGGCGGCATACTCGCCAAGTGCGATTCCACATGCGCCAGTCAGTGTGGCCAGATCAATGATCGCGGCAGCCTTGAGATCTTTGCGCGCGTAAGCAATGGCATCCGCCAGCACCACTCGTCCTTCGGCATCGGTATTCACGATCTCGACGTGCTTACCATCGTAGGTGGTGATGATATCACCGGGCCTGTAGGCAGTTGCACTCGGAAGATTTTCCGCGGCAGCGAGGATACCAATCACGTTGCGTTTCACCTTCAGATCCGCGATAGCCGCCATGGCACCGAGCACCGCCATTCCGCCACACTTGTCGAAGATCATGTCCTCCATGTTGGCCGGCGGCTTAATGGAAATACCGCCACTGTCGAAGGTGATTGCCTTCCCGACCAGGACAATAGGAGCTTCAGCGGTCTTTCCCCCGCGGTGCTCCATCACGATCAGACGCGGCCCGCGAACGCTGCCTGCGCCCACCGCCAGCAGCCCACCAAACTTCTTCGCCTTCAGCTTCGGCTCATCGAAGACTGTACACTTCAGGCGCTTGCTTTCAGCCATCCGCTGCGCGCGTTTTGCGAGCGTTTCCGGATAAAGCAGATTGCCCGGCTGATTTCCGACATCGCGGCAGAAGTTCGTCGCCTCACCAAGCTTCCGTCCTTTCTCCCCTGCACGTTTCGCATTTGCCAGATCCTCACCTGCGACCTGAATGCGAAGCGTTGAAATGCCCGGACTCTTCTTCGTCTTGAACTCCTCGAAGCGGTAATCAGCGAGGATCGCTCCCTCCACCACCGGCCCAACGAACTGCGGCCAGTCAACCAGATTGGCCGCGACGTGGAGACGCCCGATTTTCCGTAGATACATCACGGCTGCGCCTGCAGCGGTCCGCAGCCGTGCTTCATCAATCTTCGCTCGCTCACCAATCCCGACATACAGGACACCTTCGTGTCGGACAAACAACAGTGAGTTTGGCCGTCCCGAGAACTCCGCCTCCGGGACCGCAGGAGTCAGCTTTCCGCGCTGATCCTGCGGAAGGAAACGGATCGTGACAGCCTCTCCCGAAGCCGGGCGCGAGTCGAAGGTTATCTTCACAGCTGGACCGTTTGAGCGGTGAGAATGTCCCCGTTGGCGAGCAGCTCCTGCACGAGTTCGTCACCCGGCACGGAATCAAGGTTCAGCACTGTCAGAGCACTGCCCCCCTCCTCATTCCGGCTCAACGACATACCAGCGATGTTGACGCCGTGCTTGCCGAAGAGCGTGCCAACCTGCCCGACGATACCGGGACGGTCGCGGTTCTCGAAGAGGAACAGGACCCCCTCCGGCTTAGCCTCTACGTGACGGCCATTGATCTTCACGATCCGCGGCGTGGAGCCGAAGAAGGTGCCCGCTACGGAGACCCATCCGCCCTCGCCCGTTGCGGTCAGCTCGATCAGATCGGTGAAGTCGCTGCCGATGCTCTCGCGCGACTCCGTGACTTTCAATCCGAGGTTCGTTGCGAAAGCCGGTGCATTGATTGCATTCACCTCGCCTCCGCCAGCCTGACGCAGGAATCCGGTAAGCACAGCGCGGGAAATCGCAGTTGTATCTACTTCGTAGATCTTGCCGTGATAGTTGATGTTCAGGCTATCGCAACGCTTCGCGGCAATCTGAGAGAGGAAGAAACCCAGCTTCTCACCAAAGGCGATGTGCGGACCGACGATCGCCAGAGTCTTGGCGTCGATGTTCGGCATATTGACCGCATTCCGGATTTCGCCCTGCAGCAATGCCGCACGGATCTGCTCGGCGACCTCGATACCGACGCTCTCCTGGGCTTCCGCAGTGGAGGCTCCGAGGTGCGGAGTGAAAACGATATTCGGCAGCGAACGGAGCGGGTAATCCGCTGGCGGCGGCTCCTGCTCGAAGACGTCGAGGGCTGCGGCAGCAACGTGCTTCGTCTTGAGCGCCTCGTACAGCGCAGCCTCGTCGATCAGACCACCACGGGCGCAGTTGACGATGCGGATCCCCTTCTTGGCCCGAGCGAGACGCTCCTTGTTCAACATGTGCGTCGTCTCGGGAGTGAGTGGCATATGCAGCGTGATGAAATCCGCCTGCGGCAGGACGTCATCCAGACGCTCGACCAGCTCTACCTGAAGCGAACGGGCACGGCTCGGGGAGAGATACGGATCATAAGCCAGCACACGCATGCCAAAGGCCATCGCCCGGCGCGCAAACTCAGTTCCGATCCGGCCCATGCCGAGCACACCGAGAGTTTTGCCATAGAGTTCCACGCCCTCGAAGCTCTTCCGGTCCCACTTGCCCGACTTCACACTTGCATCCGCCTGAGGAATGTTTCGCGCGATGGAAACCA
>CBINJX010000895.1:0-2779 GCA_966251085.1 uncultured Verrucomicrobiales bacterium | reverse complement strand
GATGTTGAAAAGAAGCGTGGAGACCGATGCGATCAGCATCACGTTGGCCGCGAAACGGTGGAGCATTCCGGGACCGGTGGAGGCCCAGACCCAGGCGGCGATCGCCGCGAAGAACAACTCGAAGATCATGCCTCCGGCGCTCACGAGGATACGCTGCCAGCGACTGCGAAATGCCCAACTTGCCGTGGCATCGACGTACGGCATCGGATTGAGAACCATCAGCATCACCCCAACCCGATGCACCTCTCCTCCAAACGCACGGCAGAGAAAGGCATGACCAAACTCGTGGACGGCCTTGGTGACGATGAAGGTGAGGTAGAGCAGGATGATGTTATCCGGTGCAAAGCTCGCTGCCCCCTGCTCGCGCAGCTCCGGGAAATGATCAGCGACGACTTTCAGTCCGGAGAGAATCACCAGCAGCCAGACCACGGCAGCCCAGGGTGTGACGAGAAACTTGAGCGGCCCGACACATTTCTTCAGGAAGGCATCTGGGTCCCAGACCGGGATCTTGATGAAGAGCAAGTTCATCAATGTGGAGCGCAGCTGGCGCTGCTCACGCTGTTGGCGTCGCTGGAAAAGCTTTGTACTGTCGGGCGGCAGCTCGGTCTGGAGAAGATTTGCCTGGTAGAGCTGACTGAGGAGCTGGATCACCTCCGGCTGTGTCGGCGCATCCTGGGGCGACCGAGCGACACATTCCTCCCAGACCTCCTGCACCGTGCGATCCGGGCGAAGGCGTGCGAGGAATTGATAGGCTGAGGGTCGGAAGCGGTAGAAGCGCTGATCGAAGCAGTCCTGCAGCACGTACCATTTCTCGCTCCGGAAATATTGCTTCCGGATCTGCAACGCGGGACGGAGCGCGATGCGTAAACCCGCCACACGATGCCATGATTCGCTGAAGATACCGCTATCCATGCGAGGTTGAGGGTTGAGAGGTGGGGTTTGAGTGACGGGAGATGGCGAAGCTGCGGGCCCGCACCTCCGTCCATGACGCGAGTTTACGCTCGGTGTGCAGTGCCGAAGGCACGACTCTATGATAGCCTGGGGTGGAGCTTGCGGAACCCCAGGAAAATTTAACATAGAGACGAGGACTGAAGGTCCGCTCTATCTCTATCGACCGCCAACCCGTGTCTAAACAATAGTTCGGGCCTTCAGCCCTTATCCCGTATGGCCTTTCACCTGGGGCCGCGCCCCAGGCTGGTATAGCACGCGCCTTTGGCGCTGAAAGACAGCTCCGCTTACGTTCCGGTTTCGGTGACAATTCCATCTCCACGGTTAACATCACCACCAGAGCCGCATCCGCAGGAAGTCCACGGCGCGGTGGGTGAGAATCCAGAGCATGCTCCGTTTTCCGGCATCGATCTTGGCGAGACCGGTCATCCCAGGACGCCACCACTCCTGCGGTGCATGGGCGAATTTCGCACGGACCAGGAACATATTTCCTCCATCATCAGCCACTGCAGCGGGCTCCACCCGCTCAATAGTGATGGGAAACTTCAGATCGGGGCGGCCCGTGAATGCAATCTCCCCCGTGGTTCCAGCCTTCACCTCGTGCACATCGGCCTCATTCACCTTCAACTCCGTGTAGAGTTGATCCAGACGCGTAATCGTGAAGAGAAGCTCCCCACGTTTCACCGGTGATCCTATGCGTTCCCGCCAATCTCCTCCGACGATCACTCCACCGAGTGGCGCTTTTATTGCAGCGCGAGAGATGCGGAACCGCGCAAGCTCCAGGCTGGCGCGTGCCTGTTCGGCACGCTGCTGTGCGACGCGCATATCGCCGAGACGCCCCTCGGATTCAGCCTGCTCGGCTTCGGCGATGTACCGCCGCAGATCCGCCGCCGATTCGGCCTCCTCAACCTGCAAATCGCGTTGATCGAGCCGTAGCAGCGTCTGACCCAGCGTGGAGCTATCCCCCACCTGCACATCCACGGCTTCGATGAAACCATCGAAGGGCGCAGGGATCTGTGTGACCTCTGCGGCGCGGACCAGAAACGGTGCCTCAACCCGGTACGGAAGCTTTCCGAACACGAGCACGAGCAGCGTCAAGATTGCCACCAGACCGGCAATCTTGGCCCCCGTATGCTCGACACCAAGCAACTTCGCGCATGCCTTTCGCGCCCGATGTGCCCAACGCGCTCCAAACCAGCGATCATTCTGTTTCAGGTCATCGATCCTTCGGGCGGCCTGATCGCATAGCATCCGCAGGCTCCGAACGTCCGCCTCACTGAAGGGCGACTCCTGCCGCTCGAGCATCACCACTCCCACGGGTTTCCCCTCCACCCGGAGCGGCAATGAAAGCAGGTGCCCGATCCGTTGGGTAAGGGCGAAAGATTCGTGGTCACGAACGATCGCCATGCTCTCCGCTGGTGATGGCCAGATGATCTCCTCGTCCTGATCAAGGGTCTCCTCCATCGCAGCCTCGAGTCGCTGGACCATCTCCATCTTGCGCTCGAAATGCTCCATGTGACTCACGGCCTGAAGACGGACATAGCGGCCTTCGAGCCAGCCGAGAGTCACCCGCATCGCCTGGAATCGGCTTGCCAGCTCGTTACAGAAAGTCATCGCCACCGCCCCGAAGCGGGTATGGCCATTGAGGAGAAGCAGGAAATCGAGTGCCCCCGTGAACTGCCCCAGCTCCGTATCCGCCTGCTGCAGTCGCCTGTGGTTCTGGTATAGCAACGGGGTATCGGCCACGAGCTGGAGTTGACCGCAGACCACCTGGAGGTTGGGCTGACGTCCGCGGATCACCAGGACTGCAACGCATTGCTGGGCCGTATTA
>CBINJX010000894.1:0-2782 GCA_966251085.1 uncultured Verrucomicrobiales bacterium | reverse complement strand
GGACGGGGGCGTAGGCGGTAGGGTGAGGCAGGGAGAACCGTGCCTGAATGAAAAGCACGGCTACAGGATCAAGTGCTGCCCGGCCCGCCGCTCACACGTGAAGTACGCCCCCCACAACTCCACAGACGCTCTACGCAGCCACATCGCTCCGCCACCAAAGCGGTGTCGCGCCCCCGCCTTCGCCCGCGGGACTTGCCACCGCACTCCAAGGTGGCACCCCGTTCATCAACGTCTAAGGGCAGGCGTCGCGCAACTATTCACTTTCCGAGAGCACTCACTCCACCGGCGCGCTGACCCGCAGACGCATGAAGCGTCGGGATGAACCGGAAATCGGCTCATTGTCCACTGCGCTCAGAGCTGAGGCAGTGTCCTCGATGATGGTCACGTGCTCCTCGCCGGATTGCCAGGTTACAAGATCGGAACTCACTTCTGGGACAAACAGCAGGTGCGCGGCGTTGGGATTGCGAAGAACGCTCATCGTGAGATAGCCATCAGCCGGTTCGGCAACCGGCAAACCGTTCGTATCGCTCCCCCTCGGATTGAGGTTCAGCGCAAACTCCATGAGGTTGCTGATGCCATCGAAATCCGGATCGCCCTGAGCGATGTCCAAGGAGGGATCGAACCCATGGGCCGTGGCCCAGGAATCGATGATGCCGTCACCGGACGTATCCACCGGCCCCACAACCGGTGGAACAGCAAAAGCGGCAAACCCGTCGGCAGCGACTTCGATGCAGTGCAACCCCACTTCGTCAACCAGGCCACGCAATTCGAAGCGGAAGTAATCCCGGGTGGTGGTGCCGACTCCAAAGAAGTTCGAAACGGAGCCGACGAGATCGGAACTCAAGGTGGCCGTGCCGATGAGGTTTGCCTCGGTCGCCGGCGCATCGAGGGCGGTCCAGTAGTGCTTGAAGTTACCGGCGACGCCCGGGTGTCCGCTGTAGGTCACCGCGACATGGAACCAGCGATTGGCCACGAAGGCGTGCGCACCGGAGGTCGGTATGTTCGCGGCGAAAGAGGTGCTGCCGGTGTAGAACGATAACGTGCCGTTGAGGACACGAAGCAGAAAGCCTCGCGCAGTATTCGGGCCGTCGTGGGCCAGGATATTCTGTTCTCCCGATGTGTTGGAAATGGAGATGAGAGCTTCGTAGGTAAACGCGCCATCCGGCCCTTGCAGGGCGGATTGCAACACTGCTGCGGCCGTGAGTAGACCACCTCCGTTTGAGGCGATCGTAGCGTGATATGTATTGTTCCCTGAAGCGAGCACATCGAACGCGCTGCCGTAGTTCGGATAGGCGGTGGCGCCGTAGCCACCCGCGCCCGTATTGTCGCGACCGGTGGCGCCGCCCGTGTTCGTGAGGTTGAGCGCGGAACTGCCCGTGCCTCGATTGACGATCGGACCGGAAGCTTCGTCAAAAGTGTAGTAGGCGATCAGCCCGCCGGAGATCTCGACGTGGTCAATGGTGACGATGGACAACGCTGAAACATCATGACTGGAAACCGCGAGGCCGATCTGGACTCCGGTAGCCATTGAGATTGTGGCGGAACTCACCTGCGTCCACGTGGCACCATCCGTAGAGGAGTAGCCGGTAAGCGTGTTCCCATTCCGCACCAATCGCACCCAGTTGTTGGGAGGTGTCGCAAGCGAGCCTCCGGATACGGACGACGAGGCCGCCGCTCCACTCGAGAGGCGGCTCTGGAACCGAAACCCGTTACCGGAAGTGATCCCCATGAATGCGAATGCAGAACCGGCTTGCGACGTCTCGCGAATCATTACACCAGCCTTCGCCCACGGATCGGTATCTCCCTGCGAGAGCACTCTCGCGCGAATCTCGCAATCACCGGAAATGGGACGGCTCACGAAATAGAACGCATCGGCCGTACCCCCAATGTCCGCTCCAGCGCCGCTCACCGTGAACGTTCCGCCTGAATATGTCGCACTGCCGCTTTGCCCGACTGCACCCACATCGCCACCGGCCCAGGGAGATAACAAACCGGAAGTCGAAGATTGGACCGTCAGCGTGGCAGCATTCGAAAACACGGTCCCTTCGGTGTTGGTGATTGCCACTCGATAGACGGCACCGTTGTCCTCGGCGGTCGTTGCTGGGGTAGTGTAAACCGAGCCGGTCGCACCGGGGATCGCTGCCCCGTTCTTCAGCCACTGGTAAGTCGGCGCGGGGTTGGCTGTCGCGATAACAGAGAAGGACGCCATTTTTCCCGAGGAGACACTGACGTTCTGGGGATGCCCTGTGATCGAGGGAGCGTGGACGCCCGCAACGATAGCTGGGGTCTGCTTGAGGAGATTGCGCAGCACGCCTTCGACGTAAGCGGCGTTGGAATACGTCCCATAGCCGCCTTTCATTACCAGGTAGTTGTGGTCCTTCTCGACGGACTCGTTCCAGGTAAAGGTGCCGTTGGAGTTGACGACGGTCATCGAGCCTGTCGTGTGAAGATCCCAGTAATCGGAATTGCCGCGTACGGCATAGAGCACCGTCGCGAGGTCAGCGCAATGGCGGTCGATGCCGGTGGTCCTGCCAAAATACTGGTGGTAGGCGATGCGCACCGGATTGGTAAGAGGCGTCTGGTTGAGCTCCTCGCCCGCGCGCAGGGGACTCGGCACGCTGGCGACCTCGCGCGGGATGAAAGTGAGCTTCTTCGGGAAATTCGCGATCGCGTATTGGGCCGACGCCGCATCCCGGCTGAAGTTCACGTTATCCGTGGAACTCGTCCAGAAATTGCCCCCCATGCAGGCAGGGCTGGCATGCAAACACTTAGTAATATTAAA
>CBINJX010000893.1:0-2789 GCA_966251085.1 uncultured Verrucomicrobiales bacterium | reverse complement strand
CGAGCCGCTGCAGTCGGACTCCGAAAGATCTGCGAAACTGACATTCCCGCTGAGGACTGCACGTGTCCCGGCGGTGCTGTGCAGCAGCCACTTGCCAGCGCTGTTCAGTTGGGTTCCCTGGGAAAAGTTGGACCCGTCGGAAAGACGTCCGGAGAAGACGACATAACCTCTTTTATTGATCTGCAGCGTGCCGAAGCCGGTCAGTTCTGGATAAAGCATCACGCCAGAGGTGCGGTTCTCGAAGAGCAGCGTGTAACGGCCTTTTACTGCTTCCGCGATCTCCGCAGGCACGGCGGCTTTTAGCATTCGCACGGGTGTCCGCTGGCCTCCACTGGTCACTGCTGCATCGAAGCCAACGCTTCCATCGGAAAACTTTGTCAGCGTTCCATCCACTGAGACTCCCGACGAGGCACCTCTGCTGACTGGTGCTACATTTCCTGCCGCGTCCATTTTGATCGGGATGACTATCCGCTTGCTGCTTCCGCCCATGCTGATCGAAGCCGAGCCGCGTCCGGCGCGATTGAGCACGAACCGGACATACCCCGATTTCCGTTCAGGGCCGCCCTCGAGTAGGCCGTAGAATATGGTGGAGCCCCGGCGTCCTGTGACGACGAAAGTACCGGAACCCAGCGAGGCGGCCTTGTGCTTCGGTTTCGGGGGAGCAAGGGGAGCTTGAGGCGGAGGGGGAGGTAGGGGAGCGGGCGTGATAGTAAAATCCCGCAATGTGGGGGCGGGATTGTTGGTCACAGTGTCCGGGTATCCATTCGGAAAGTTGTTATCCAATGGCGTGTAATAGTTGCCCGGTAGAGTGATCGTGGTAAGCCCGGGAACTTCGGAGGGGTCTATCTGGATCACCTCAGCCATCGCACTCCAGCCGCATGCCAATACTACTCCAACGGAAACAAGGAAACGAACCATGCGGAGAGCCCCTAGCGTGTTGATTTTCTCAAAACAAGCCTTCACTGATGCTGCCGGCTGCCGGAGACAGTGACCGGCTGAAATCTGAATCGACCCTCCACCCATGCAACACTCCCCCTCCCTCGATCACATCCTGCAGACCGGACTCGGCTTCTGGGCGTCGAAGACGCTGCTGAGCGCTGTCGAACTCGGCGTCTTTACTGAACTGGCTGGCGGTCCGCTCTCCACGGAAGAACTGACTCGGCGCGTTGGGATCCATTCGCGCGGTGCCCGGGACTTCTTCGATGCGCTGGTGGCGCTTCGGTTCCTGGAGCGGGAAGGGGACCGCTATCGCAATACCCCGGACACCGATCTTTTTCTCGACCGTGCAAAGCCGAGCTACGCGGGTGGAATCCTGGAGATGGCGAATGGGCGTCTCTACGGCTTCTGGGGATCACTGACGGAAGGACTCCGTACGGGGCTTCCCCAGAACGAGGCCAAACATGGCGAGCAGGTATTCGAGAAACTCTATGCCGACCCAAAACGCCTGGAGCTTTTCCTCGGCGGAATGACGGGCATCAGCCTCGGAACAGGGCGAGCGATCGCCAATGCGTTTCCGTGGGGTGATTACAGGACATTCGCAGATCTCGGCTGTGCCCAGGGCGCGCTCCCGGTGCAGGTGGCGCTCCAGCGTTCGCATCTGAAGGGGATCGGTTATGACCTTCCCGTTGTTGGACCGATCTTTGAACGTTACGCAAAGGCGCACGCACTCAGTGATCGCCTCTCGTTCCAGGGCGGGAACTTTTTCGAAGATCCACTCCCAAAAGTGGACGTGCTCGTGATGGGACACATCCTCCACGATTGGGATCTCGAGAAGAAGCGCTTCCTGCTCGCAAAGGCATACGAGGCTCTGCCTGCCGGAGGCGCACTGATCGTATATGAGGCGCTCATTGACGACGATCGCCGGAAGAATGCGTTCGGACTGTTGATGAGCCTGAATATGCTGATCGAGACCAGCGGAGGCTTCGATTACACAGGTGCGGATTGCTGTGGCTGGATGCGCGAAGCCGGATTCCGCGAGACCCGAGTTGAGCATCTCATCGGGCCCGATTCGATGGTGGTGGGGATTAAATAGTGAGAGGTGAGAAGTGGGGGAGTGCTCAGTACCCAGTGCTCAGAAGTCAGTAAACAGCCTCAGCTTTGCACTGCTCACCCGCTCTGATCCGCCGGTGCGCGACTCTCAACCCTCAACCATTAACTCTTCGAGGCTGGCGCCGAGATTTATGCGCCAGCTTTATGGGGTTCATTCGTCGTATCTGTCTTATTGCTCCCGCCCATCCCATTCCCATGACCAATATTGAAGTCATCCAGGAGCTCTATCGAGCCTTTGCGGCGAAGGACTACGATGCTTTTCGCCGCATCTGCCATGCAGATCTCGAATGGATTCAGAATCCCGGATTCCCAAACGGTGGACATCACAAGGGCGCAGATACGGTCATTGCGAAAGTCTTCCAGCGCTTCAATACCGACTGGCGCGAGTGGCGATTTCGGATCGAGGAGTATCTTGATACCGGAGCGACCGTGATCGTGATCGGATTCTACGAAGGCGTCCATGCGCAGAGCGATAAGCATTTCCACTCCGCCGCAGCGCATGTCTATGATCTGCGTGAAGGAAAGGTGGTCCGGTTCCGGCAGTTTGCGGACACGAAGGTGATCTGGGACGCGATGCTTCCAGCCTGAAAAGGCAGTTGAGCGCTGATACCGTTCAGCGAACCGGGGCGGAGCAGAAAGCTGATCGCTTTCCCCTCGGTGAGTCACTTCAGAGGACCGTCCCTACTAAGTAGGTGGCCAAAATTTCGTTCCTTTTCTCGAGCAGGAGACTCAGTGCGATC
>CBINJX010000892.1:0-2790 GCA_966251085.1 uncultured Verrucomicrobiales bacterium | reverse complement strand
AATCTTCTGTCCGCATACCATGCTGATGATCCCGGACATTGTCTGATTCGTCAGCTTCCGGACCAGCGGCATGTCACGAGTATCCGACATCCGGTTTCCGAGAATTGCCGCGGCGCCGGAGCGGTTTGCTTCTTCCAGGAAAAGCGGGATCTCCTCCGGCAGATGCTGACCGTCTCCATCCAGAATCAGTACGTATTGGACTCCGGGACGGGAGAGCAACTCCAGAAAGCCTGTCTTGATCGCCGCGCCCTTTCCTTGGTTGACCTCGTGCCGGTACACCTCCACCCCAGCCATTCTGGCTTCCTCAGAGGTGGCGTCGGGCGATCCGTCATCCACCACCAGCACATGGTCGAGTTGCTTTCGCACCCGGCGGGCTACTTCGCGGATATGCGTTTCCTCACGATACGCAGGAATGAGAGCAGCAACATTAGTCCGGTCGATCATAAAGCCGAGCAAAGCTAATAGCGTGCCGCAGCTCGCATGAGCACCACCAATGGATCGCAACCCTACTTTCCGAGAGGGTTGTAATCCGCTGCGTGATACGAACTGCGAACCAGCGGTCCAGAGGCCACATATTCGAAGCCCTTCTGGTATCCCAAGTCGCGGTAGAGATTGAACGTATCCGGATGAATGTAGGCGACCACCGGAAGATGCTGAGGACTCGGCCGCAGGTACTGGCCAACAGTAAGAACCTGCACTCCCGCCTCGCGCAGATCGTCCATCGTCTGAAGAATTTCCGGCTCTGTCTCACCCAGACCGAGCATCAGACCGCTCTTCGTCACAATCTTCGGGGCGATCTCTTTCATCCGCCGGAGCACCTGGAGAGAAACGCGGTACTTCGCCCGGGAACGAACGAGTGGAGTCAGGCGCTCCACAGTCTCGATATTGTGATTGAAAATATGCGGCGCGGCTTCTGCGATGATCTGGAGACAATCCTCCTTCGCATGGAAATCCGGGGTCAACACCTCGATCACGATCTCCGGATCCACCGCACGGATCGCCTCAATCGTTTGTGCGAAATGCCGTGCGCCGCCATCCTTCATATCATCACGCGCCACGGCCGTGATCACCACATGCTTCAGCTTCATCCGCTGAACCGCTTCCGCAACCCGCTGCGGTTCATCTGCTTCCAACGCAAACGGCTTGGCGGTTGTCACCGCGCAAAACCCGCAGGCCCGGGTGCAGCGATCCCCGGCGATCATGAAAGTCGCCGTGCCCTGGCTCCAGCATTCCCAACGGTTCGGACATTGTGCGGACTCACACACCGTGTGCAGCCGAAGATCTGAGATCAACGCCTTGGTCGAGAAGAAGCGCGGATTCGAAGGTAACCGAACCTTGATCCAATCGGGCTTTTTCGACTGGTGAAGCGCGGGATCGATTTTGGAGCAGGACATTTCAAAGATGACCGTACCGGCGGGTGTGCCGAAATCAATCACGTGTTACGCCGGGTCTGAATCTTGCTTGAGGCATGTCAAACAAGTGATCCCACTCCACCTCAGCGCCCTCCCCTGCGGCGACTGCCGCACCCCCACGGTCACGACGACGCTTCAACGCGTGGGTAATCGTTTTCTCTGCCCGAAATGCCAAGAAACTTCGGCTTCTCGCCCGGCGCAGAGTTCCAGATACACGGCAGGAAACACCGGTTTTGCGCGGGCACTTGCCAAGGTTTGCCGGGGTCTCTCGCTTGGTTTCCTTGCGGCATCGGTTACCGGGTTCATTGTGCTGCCCACGTTTTTTGATCCCGCGGATCTCCGTCAGCGAGAGCTATCAAACACACACGCCAGTTCCGAACTGCCGACCCGGCCTTTGGAAGATCGATCCACGAGCTCTATCCAAGGTTAAGTTTGTGCAGCCTGACTCTCTCCGGTTGCAAAGCGGTAGGTTTCTGTCAGTAGAAGCAGTTCTGCCATGTCCGCCCTTCTCGACTGGTTTGTTCAACAGGTACTCGCACTTCAGCACAGCTTTCTGGAGCTTGGCCTGTTGGGGATGCTCGCGTACGCCGGTGTGATTGCCGTCTTCCAGATGACGCTGTTACCGCTTTCCCCCATTGCGATTGCGGCCGGTTTCATCTTTGGCATCCAGCGGGGCTTTGTGGTGGTCACTCTCGGGACGGCGGCGGGGGCGGCGATCAATTTCCTCATTGCCCGCCATCTTGCTCGCGGACCATTTGAACGGAGGCTTGCGAGAAATGAAAAGTTCCGGCTGATCGATGCCGCAATCGGCCGCGAAGGCGGAAAAATCGTTGCGCTCCTGCGCTTCTGCCCGATTCCGTTTGGATTCGCGAACTTCTGCTACGGCCTCACGGCCATCCCCTTCTGGCCCTATTTCATCGCCTCAGTTCTCGCGATCATTCCGGGTAACTTTTTCTTCACCTGGCTCGGTGCCACGGCCCATGAGGGCATTCAGGCAGTGATGGGTGCCGGGCGCCCGCGGCATCCCGCAGAGTACGTCCTCATGGGTGCCGGGTTGCTCGCCGGGTTTATCGCTCTGACTTATGTCACGAAGCTGGCGAGAGCCGCTGTGGCACGGGCGGACGAGGCGCAGGCAAGCGTGGTGCAGAGTTGAGTTTGGAACGCCATTAAGAAGCGGTCCAGAACACGTAAACCGGCCGCTCCCCGGTAGGCACCACCGCATTTTGCCCATCGCCCGCTCGCACGGTCACCTCCGCCGCCGCACCAGCTTTCAACGGCATTCTCTCAGCGCGCGATACTCTGGAGGCATCGAGCGGGATCGTAATCTCCCGGTCGGAGCCGGTTGGCAGCCAGGCCACAGTGACTCGGCGAGACGGCG
>CBINJX010000891.1:0-2797 GCA_966251085.1 uncultured Verrucomicrobiales bacterium | reverse complement strand
CATGAGCCCGCGCAAGCTCCTCTTCCGCCTTTCGCCGCTGCGCAAGACTGCGCTTGAGCTCCAGCTGCATCACTACCTGGCGACTCAGGACTTTCAATACCCGCTGCAGTTCGGGCGACAGCTCGCGCGGCTTGCGATCGATAACACAGATGGTCCCGATGGCATTGCCCGAGGGGGTAAGGAGCGGAGCCCCCGCATAGAAGCGGATTCCGGGGTCACCAGTGACCAGCGGGTTCGTTGCAAATCGCTCATCCTCCGCGGCATCCGCCACAACCATGACCTCGGATTGGCAAATGGCATGTGCGCAGAACGCCATGTCCCGTGGTGTTTGCGAGGTCTCGATACCGACCTTCGCCTTGAACCACTGACGCGCCTCGTCCAGAACAGAGATCAAGGCGATCGGCGTATCGCACAGCTCGGCGGCGAGACTTACCAGCTCGTTGAGCGCTTCCTCGGGAAGCGTATCGAGCACCTCATAGCTGTGGACTTCGGCAAGGCGCTTCTCTTCATCAAAAGGGACAGGCGGATGCATCGAGGGAACGCCGACGTTCGACGGGTTCCCGCCAGGAGTCAACTATCTGGCTTCCGGCCCCTTACAGCTCCCCCAGAGACTTCGCAAGCGGCTCCTCTGAAAGTAGATAGTTGAGGGTTGAGAGTTGAGAGCCGCGTACCGGCAGATCTGAGCGGGTGAGCGTAGCGGGGAGTGTGAGAAGTAATCAGTGAGTCAGTAATCAGTTCAGACTCCGCTACTTGCACCTGTTCCGATCCGCCGATGCGCGGCTCTCAACTCGATACTCTCAACTATTCACTTTCAGAAGACTCTCCAACGATGCGGAGCTGAGAGACAAAGTACAAAAGCGGCGTTTGGGATAAGATCGCTGTTTCTTCCTTATACACCAGAGCACGAGGAGTTCTCTTCCTGGAGTCGCAGCGAGAGCCATTTGTGCTTTACGTTTCGCGATCTTCACTACCTTTCCAGACAATGGATTTACCCCATCCTCCCCACCAGAGCGGGTTCAGTCGCCGCGACTTCCTGCAAAAGGCAGCGCTTTTCGGCCTCGCCAGTACGGCAATGCCGTGGAGCCTCCGTTCTGAGGAAACAGTGACGTTACCATTCGCAAATGGAGAACGGGAGCTGGTGCGCTATCCTCAGAAGCGTCCACTGATCCGCCTCACCTCACGGCCTCCTCAGCTCGAGACTCCATTCAGCGTCTTCAATGAAAGCATCCTGACACCCAATGATGCTTTTTTCGTCCGCTATCACCTGTCGAACGTTCCGACAGAGATCGATCCGGAGACGTTTCGCGTCGAGGTGAAAGGAAAGGTTAATTCGCCATTGAGCTTGTCGCTCGCGGATTTGAAAGGGCAATTCGAACCCGTCGAAATCGTCGCGGTGAATCAATGCTCGGGAAACAGCCGCGGTTTCTCCAATCCACGCGTCAGTGGTGGACAGCTGGGGCATGGAGCAATGGGAAATGCGCGCTGGCGGGGAGTACGCCTCAAGGACGTCCTCGAGAAAGCCGGGGTGGCAGCGGGCGCAAAGCAGGTAACCTTCAACGGCCTCGACACAGCGCTCGTTCCAAAGACACCTGATTTCGTGAAGGCGCTGGAACTCGATCATGCGCTCGATGGTGAGGTAATGCTCGCCTACGAGATGAATGGTGAGGATCTGCCGATGCTCAACGGCTTCCCGCTGCGGCTCGTCGTACCGGGGTACTACGGCACCTATTGGATCAAGCACCTCAATGAAATCACGGTAGTGGATAACGTGTTTGACGGTTTCTGGATGAATCCCGCCTACCGAATTCCTGACACGCCGGGGGCGTGTATTCCGCCTGGCACCTCCCCAAAGTCCACGGTGCCCATTGGCCGCTTTAATGTTCGTTCATTCATCACCAGCGTGACCGATGGTGCGAAGCTCCCGGCTGGACGCGAGACTCTGCTGCGAGGCATCGCCTTCGACGGCGGCGCAGGCATCACCGATGTGGTAGTCTCTCTTGATGGGGGCCGCACGTGGCGTGCAGCGATTCTCGGCAAAGACTTGGGCAACTACTCCTTCCGCGAGTGGACGCTTGCCTTCACTCCCACCGCAGCAGGACCGCTGGAGTTGAAGGTAAAAGCCACCAATCGCCTGGGTGAATCACAACCGCTCGAACCGCTCTGGAACCCGGCAGGGTATATGCGCAACGTAGTCGAGACGGTGAAGGTAAACGTCGTTGCGGCATAAGCGTACCTCCAACCATGGAATTCCATCGTTTCTTCATTCTGAACGCGGCATGCCTTGTCGCCGCTGTTGCAGCAACTGCCGCCGCCGCTCCCGTAAAGATCGAACTGCCGGTCGAGACGGCTTCATTCAAGACGGCCCCGGGCGCCGAGATTGCCACAGGACAATGTCTCATGTGCCACTCCGCGGAATACGTCACCACCCAGCCACCGCTTTCACGGGCGGCTTGGAAAGCGACCGTGGAAAAGATGCAGAACAAATACGGGGCGCCGCTTCCGCCCGAGCAAGTCGATGCACTCGTGGATTATCTCACGAAAAGCTACGGAACGCCGGCGGCGGTTCTACCGGCAAAAGCGGAGGCAGATACGCGGTTGCGATGAGTTAACCTGAAAAGGCAGTTGAGGGTGGAGAGCATCCGACGAGCAGGGCATGCGTGAAGGTGACGAAGAAAGTAATCAGTGAGTCAGTAATCAGTAATCGGTTCGCGCACGGCTCGGAATCTCCCAATGATCTGCCGGTGAATGGCTTCTCTGAAAGTTGAGGGTTGAGGGTTGAAGGACAGAACAGGCAGAT
>CBINJX010000890.1:0-2800 GCA_966251085.1 uncultured Verrucomicrobiales bacterium | reverse complement strand
ACTCTGCACTCAGCGGCAGGACAGACAGGGCCCCAGACCTACCCGGTCTTCTACACCCTGAATAATGCATTCGGCGACGATGTGAATCCACAGCTGGAGATTAACTACACTATCGTCCCTGAGCCCAATGCCTCGATCATCCTGATCGTGGGGTGTGCATTGCTGGCTACAGGGCGAGCGTGGCGGAACCGCTCTCATCAAATATGAAACGCGCAGCATTCACCATGGTCGAACTCCTGGTGGTCATTACCATCATCGGAGTCCTTTCCACTCTTTCAATGGCTGTGATCTCGAAGGTGCGGACCCAAGGGAACCTGACTCGCGAAATCTCCGCGGGACGCAACCTGGCAGCCGCGTATCAGCTCTATGCCAATGAGAATAACGGCGAGCTCATTGGCGGGTATGTGACCGATGCAGGGAAGGTACTGGACGATAAAGGTCAGGAAGTGCTCAACCCCGCGAACGGTCGTTATCCCTGGCGTCTTGCCAAGTATCTTCCTGGCCCTGTGAAAGGGACGCTGATCGTAAACAGCCAGGAGAAGCTAACCGAAAAGCGCGACCATAGCTTTTACGTTTACCTCGTGAGTTTTGCACCGACGTTCGGGCTCAACTCCACTTTCCTGGGAGGCGACTTCCGCTCCTCACTCGCGCCGACCAATGCAGTGATCAAACGCTATGGCCAGTTCTGCCTTACCCATATGGCGCAGGCCAGCAAACCTCAGAAACTCATCGTCTTCGCCTCCGCACATTTCAGCAATGGCAGCCAAGGTGAACAGTTCGAAGGTCATCACCAGATCACCCCCCCGAACACCACGGTGCGCAAATGGACTTCCCGCTACGATAACGATCTCCTGCCGGAAGAACATGGCTATGTTCATCTCCGCTATGGTGACCGAGCGGTCGCGGTCATGCTCGATGGACATGTCGAATTGCTCGACTTTGAACAACTCAAGGACATGCGCCGCTGGTCGAATCAAGCGGCCGAACTCGATGACCCCGACTTCGTGCTCCAAAGGCAGTGAGCACGCACTGAACTCTCAATGACACAAGATAACAGACCCCAGGATTCCAATGAATAAACGGCCCTATATTACTACTTTATTTTTAGCCACCATCGTGGCGTCGCTGATTGGCAGCGGCACTGTGCTGCACGCCGATGATACTGCGGCTGAAACGGCAAAAAGCACGGCTCCCAGCAGCGGTACAGACGAAGGAGAGATGCCGAAACTTCCGGCCGCGATCTCCAGCTTTGGAGCTGCTGTCGCAAACGGCGCGCTCTATGTTTACAGCGGCCATATCGGAAAGGCACACGCGCATTCCCGCGACAATCTGGCAAACGGCTTCTGGCGTTTAGATCTTCAGAAGGGCGGGAACTGGGAAAGCCTGCCCATGCGCCAAACGCTGCAAGGACTAGCCCTCGTACCGTGGAAGGATTCGGTGATTCGCATCGGTGGAGTCCATGCCCGCAATGCCGCAGGAGAGAAGACCGATATGCATTCCACCACGGAAGTGGAACGCTTCGATCCGGCCAGCAATCAATGGGAGCAACTGACTCCCCTCCCGGAGCCTCGTTCCTCTTTCGATGCAGTGGTAATCGGCGATAAGCTGTACGTCATCGGCGGTTGGGCGCTGAGCGGCAGCGAGAAGACCGGCACCTGGTGCGAAAAAAACTATGTCGCCGATCTTACAAAAAATCCGATCGCATGGGAGGCCCTGCCCGACGCGCCCTTTCGTCATCGCGCCCACGCGGTGGCATCCACCGGCGGCAAAATCTTTGCAATCGGCGGTCTTGATAAAGAGGGTGACTCGACTCAGGCAGTGTACGTATTCGACACCGCCAGCAACAGCTGGAGCAAAGGTCCCGATTTCCCCGGTGACGAGCGACTCAAAGGCTTCGGTGTTTCCGCCTTTGGCGTGGGAGAGAAAGTCTGGGCGAGCGGCGCGAATGGAAAACTCTACTCCATCACGGCGGAGGCGAAGCAGTGGGATGATTCACAGTTCACACTTTCGACTCCACGCTTCTTCCATCGCCTGCTCCCCTCCTCTAAAGGCACGCTCCTTTTCCTCGGTGGCGCAGCGAAGGCGGGACATCAGGACAGCATCGAGCAGGTCTCGCTCGCGCAGCTCGAGGCGAAGCCAGTGACGTCGCAAGTCGCACCTTCTGACGTTCAGGCCGCAAATGCTGTTGGGCAAAAGAATTAACTGCTGGCGTGCTCGCAGCTATCAGAGCTCAGGACAGCTTCTCTAGTCTGAACTCGTACAGAGTGGAATCCGCACCTCGGATTCCACTCTTTTGTTTTGCAGGGCAGGGATTACTTCAATCCAAGGTTGCGCCACGTTTATGACGGTTGAAAGCAACTCACGAAGCGGGGCGCGTGAAAGCTTGGAGAAAGCCAGAACGCCGGGGACAGCGTCGCTCCGGAGGGCGGTCGTCCTCGACCGCTCAAACCTTCCGATCCGCCGGTGCGCGGCTCTCAACTCGCTACTCTCAACTATTTACTTTCAGAGGAGCTTTCCTCGCCCGCCTCCCTCAGTCTTACCTCGGCATTCCGTCCAGTGCCTTTACGGATTCCTCCAAAGCAGCCTTGTCCTGCTTTCCCGCGGAAGCTGCCATCGTACGAATCGCCGCCTCACTTTGCTTATCTCCCAGCTTGGCAAGACGCCATGCCGCCAATGCCTCGGCGGAGCCAACCCGTGGCAAACCTTCAGGACCGGGCTGAAAGGTCATGTTCTCCGGGGGCTCGACCTCCAGTTCGGGAGCAAGCGTTCTCGGCGGCAACTTCATGAGTACAAGATCACG
>CBINJX010000889.1:0-2805 GCA_966251085.1 uncultured Verrucomicrobiales bacterium | reverse complement strand
CGTTTGCCACGTGCATGCCAACAGGAGCCGTCGCGCAGTGATAGACGTACAGCCCGGGGTTCAGCGCCTTGAACGAGAACTGCGAGACATGCCCGGGTGCGGTAAACGAAGAGGCCGCACCGCCGCCGGGTCCGGTCACTGCATGCAAGTCGATGTTATGCGGCATCTTGCTGGAGGGATGGTTTGCCAACCGGAACTCGACGAGATCCCCCTGGCGGATACGGATAAAGCTGCCGGGCACATCGCCGCCGAACGTCCAGAAGAGGTAATCGACACCGTCTGCCATCTTCTTCACCAACTCGCGAACCTCCAACTCGACGACCACCTTTGCCGGGTGCTTGCGTTTGAGTGGCGGCGGCACAAAGGGCGGTTGTGTAAGAATTGCCTTCTCCTCCGGCCCGACAACTTCAGGGTCGGTGCCCTTCGCTTCCGGACCGGGAAGTGGGGCTGTGCTCACGACCGGCGGTTCGCCGCCGAGTGAGGGAACGGAAAGCAGAGCAGTGAGAGCCAGGGCCACTGAGCCGCTGAGAATCGTGCGGAAGGGCTTGCGTGTTTTCATGTGAGGAGAGGTAGGACGGCCGGGACGGAATCTCCGGAATGGATGAGTTTGGTTCCGGTCATGGCGACATCATTGGCATGCGCAGCCCGAAGCGCTTTGACCTGAGTCAACATCGAAAGGGTTTGAGCACCGGTTCCGCCCGTGGAACGCACGCGGTATTGATCTGGATCAATGATACAGGACCATGCAGCCCCCGCGGTCTTTGCATATCACCCGGCCACAGTCGCCGATGGCCGTACTTGCTCATCTCCGTGAAATGCAGTGCCGTGTTGACCTGAATCAAGGCGAGTGAGGCGCAGTGAAGCTAACGATGGAGGCATGACGACCCCATGGGCCGAACGGCCTTTCATTATCATATGGGAAGTGACCCGGGCGTGTGCGCTGGCCTGTGTGCATTGCAGGGCCGAAGCGATTCATCGGCGGGACCCACGGGAACTCCGGGGGGCACAGGTCGAGCGGTTCCTCGACCAGGTCGCGAGAGCGCAACCGAAGGTTTTTGTACTCACCGGAGGCGACCCGATGATGCGTCCTGATCTTCTCGATATCATTGCCTCCGCCACGGAACGAGGTGTGCAGGTCTCCATGAGTCCGAGTGCCACTCCGCGATTCGTCAAAGCGGATCTGTGCAAGTTCCGCGATGTGGGCCTGAAGCGAGTTTCGCTCTCGATCGACGGCGCGACACGGGAAACCCACGACCGGTTCCGTGGAGTCCCGGGCACTTGGGATCGCACTATGGAAGCGATTGTCGCCGCGCGGGAGGCCGGGATCGAAGTGCAGATCAATACCACCTTCACCAGGCAGAACCTGGCGGAGTTCCCTGCATTCGTCCGGCTGCTCAATGATATCAAGCCATCGCTGTGGAGCGTGTTTCAGCTGGTGCCTACCGGACGCGGCAAAGAGGAAGACCTGCTCTCCGCCTATCAAATGGAGGAGCTGTTCGAGGCGCTTTATGAGGTGTCCGTGCGTGTGCCGTACGCGATCAAGACCACGGAGGGTCAGCACTACCGGCGCGTGGCTCTCCAGATGTGGAAGCGAAACCCTCATTATCCCCGGCCTGCCATGCTGCCGATCAACGACGGCAATGGCTTCGTCTTTGTCTCCCATACAGGTGACATCCAGCCGAGCGGCTTCCTGCCGCTGACAGCCGGGAATGTCCGCGATCAGGAACTGCTCGACGTGTACCGTGACTCGCCGCTTTTCCAGGAACTCCGCGATCCCAATCTGCTGAAAGGAAAGTGCTCCTATTGCGAGTTCCGCAATATCTGCGGCGGCTCTCGCGCGCGGGCTTACGCGATGACTGGTGACTACCTCGCGCAGGAGCCTCTCTGCAACTATCAGCCACCCATCATGGTCACCCAGTAAATCCAACCGCTCGAATCTATGCTCAACCTTACCCGCCTGCTCTGCGACATTCCGCAATCGGCCGATGGTCTCCGATATGGTCTCGGCCACGGCGCGCCGCGCTCCGCTGCCGAGCGCAAGCCGATCGTCGTATGGAACATTACCCGTCGCTGCAATCTGCGCTGCGCTCACTGTTATTCCGATTCCACATCGCGGCGTTATCCAGGGGAGCTGACCTTTGAACAATGCCGTGCGGTCGTCGACGATCTCGCCAGGTACGAGGTTCCCGGGCTGCTCTTTTCCGGAGGCGAACCGATGATCCATCCGAAATTCTACGAACTCGCCGGCTATGCTCGGCGCAGAGGATTGCGGCTGACCCTTTCCACGAATGGAACGCTGATCGACGAGCAGGCCGCCAACCGGCTCAAGTGGCTCGGCTTCGCGTATGTCGGGATCTCCTTGGATGGGATTGGTGAGACACACGATCAATTCCGCGGGCGCTCTGGTGCATTCGACCGAACAGTCGCTGCATTTAGGCATCTGCGTGAAGTGGGGCAAAAGACCGGTTTGCGTCTGACCCTTACGCGGCACACGGTCTCGGATCTCGACCGGATCCTGGATTTTATCGAGGCCGAACAGATCCAGCGTGTCTGCTTTTACCACCTCGTTTACAGCGGTCGGGGTGTGAACCTGGAGTTGCTGGAACCAGCGGAAACCCGGCAAGCGCTGGACAAGATTATGGACCGGGTGGAGCAGTGGCACCGGTCGGGACAGACCCGCGAAGTACTCACAGTCGATCAGCCTGCGGATGGCGCGTATCTCTGGATGCGGCAGCGTCGTCGTGACCCCGCCGCTGCCGAGCGTACCATCCAGTTGTTACGGTGGAACGGTGGAGGTAAACACTC
>CBINJX010000888.1:0-2815 GCA_966251085.1 uncultured Verrucomicrobiales bacterium | reverse complement strand
CATCGATGTCTCGGGTCTGAATGCCGTATTTAGCGAACCCTTCCTTCAAAGCCTGTTGCAGTGCGCTGGTGGAGGACGGAACCGCGGAGCCGATAATTGGAAGCATGAATGAGCGTCCCGTAGTGGCTTGACAGCGTCAAGGCGGCGGTTGTGGTGTACTTGTCGATCATGCGCTCGTTCCTCCTCTCTGCCCTGCTGATTGCACTTGCGATCCCTTCTCCTGCTCAGGAGCCTGGAAGTGAAGCATCCCGGCGTCCGCTCCCACAGGGAGTCAAAGTCGAGCGTGACATCGAATATGTGCCCGGCGGCGGGCGCTCACGGTCTCTCGACCTGTATCAGCCCGAAAAGAGCGACGGTCCGCTGCCGCTAGTTGTCTGGATTCACGGCGGAGCCTGGCTTGCAGGCAGCAAGGACAACAATCAGGCGATCCCCCTCGTTCCCTCCGGCTTTGTGACAGCCAGCATCAACTATCGCCTCAGCAAGGAGGCGACCTTTCCCGCGCAGATCGAGGACTGCAAAGCTGCGATCCGTTTTCTCCGCGCAAACGCACAGAAGTATGGGATCGACCCGGATCGAATCGGGGTCTGGGGAAGCTCGGCGGGCGGCCACCTGGTGGCGCTGCTCGGCACTGCGAATGAGGTGAAGGATTGGGAAGATGTTGGCGAGCACCCCGCCGTTTCCAGTCGTGTCCAGGCGGTGTGTGATTTCTACGGTCCCGCCAATCTGCTCACCATGGGCAAACAGTCGGGCCCGGAGAGTCAGGTGAACCATGATGCCCCGGATTCACCGGAGGCGCGTCTGCTCGGAGGCCCGGTCCAGGAAAACGCCGAAAAAGCAAAGCTCGCCAGTCCCATCACTTACGTGAGCAGCGACGATCCGCCATTTCTGATCGTCCACGGCGACAAAGATCCTGTGGTCCCCGTAGCCCAGAGCCGCGAGTTTCACGAAGCACTCAAAGCCGCCGGCGTGAACTCAACTCTACACATCGTCGAAGGCGGCGGACACGGCAACGGCTTCAACTACCGGGAAATCGGCCCCATGGTGCGTGACTTCTTTGTGAAGCATCTCCGGAGTGGTTCGGAGAAGAAAAGGTGAGAGGTGAGAGGTCGGCGGATCGGAAGGTTTGATCGGTCGAGGACGATCGCCCTCCGGAGCGACGCCGTCCCCGGCGTCCTGGACTTTCTCTACTTCCTTCACGAGCCCCGCTCTTTTGCTGATCTCAACTACCTTGCCAAGTTCAGTCCCTCCCGTCCCTCGGCGGCGCTCCAGGCAACAGTTCCATCACCTTGCGCCTGCTCCCGGGTAACTCATGGTATGCCCTTGTGATGGCTACCGCGGCGCTCACATCGGGTCTTAATATTCCCAAGAGGCGCGCCAGCTCTCTCTCAAAATGCTCCACTCCGCGCTGATCCGGGGCTTTGGAGTCGAGATAGTTCAGCGCCCGCCGCAGCAAATCGAAAAGCTCCGGAGCCGGATGCTCCGGTTCAGTGACGAGTTCCAGAAGCTCCACGAAATAGCCCGCCACCATCACACGTACATAGTCCAGCCGGAGATTTGCGCGTGCTTCGCGCAGGGCTGCTTCACGCAGGATATGGAGATCACTCTTCCGGCTCCGCGCGATCTGGATCTCGCATTCGTAGAACAGATCGAGCACGCCGGCGAAGCGGCTCTTCATGCTGCGTGCGCCCTTTGCGACAGTCTTCAGTCGTCCCGCATCGCGAGTAAACCACGACAGCACGAGACTCGTCTCGGTCAGCTTGGTTTTGCGCAGGAGAATGGCAGGTGTGTTATCCAAGACTCGGGGCTGAAGGAAAGGCGTCAGCCCTCCGGAATTCAGTACTCGATCGGGTCTCACTAGGGAAGCACGCAGGATCTGTCACCTGCCTCCCGAAGCACATTCGAGTATTCTCAAGGACTCTTCACCTGACCTGTTGGCGTGGGAGCGCAAGAGTACTGTGGAATGGCAGGGGAATGAGATAAAGAAAGTAATCAGTGAGTCGGAAATCAGTGATCAGGGAGAGCCATCTCAGGGAGGGCGACCCGCTTGGCACTGTCGCTTCCCACTCGGCACTTTCAGTGGAGAAAATAAGATTTGCCCGGGGGGTGGGGCTCCGTTAACTGTGCCGCTCCCAACGGATATTCTCATGAGCGAAACGACCAAACCCGCAACTCCCCAGATCGATCAAAGCGGCCTCACCACGAGCTACGCCAACGTCTGCCGCATCGCCCAGACGCCTAACGAGGTCATCATCGATTTCGGTATGAACCCGAATTTCTTCGGCAACATCCTCGACGAGCCCCTGAAGCTCGACAACCGTGTGATCATGTCTCACGACGCCGCCAAGCGTCTCTGCCTGCATCTCACCGCGACCATCCAGAACTTCGAAGCCCGTTACGGTGTGATCGAACTGGACGTGGCCAAGCGCTTGAAGCAGAGCCCTCAGGCTTGATTTTTCTTGGCACAACCACGTCTGCTGACAGTGCCACTTTCGAGATCGCGGCTTTTTTCAGCCGCGATCTCCTTCTGTTTACGGTGCACGCTTTCGTGTGTCACCATGACTGTTCTTCCTCTCTCACCGGCGTTTCCCGGCGTCTAAGACGCTGATTCCCCCCATTCTCCTCCCCAGTGCCTCGAGCTGCAGATATTCACTCTGAATCTTGCTCTGTCCGAGGTGATAAAATCTTCTTTATCAGGCTTGCATTCTGCCTGAATCGGTCGGATAAAAATAAAAGCTCCCGTTCTCGGGGTTTACTCCCTCTCAATTGATCTGCTCACCATGAAGTCTGCATTTTCCCCTCAACGTGTCTTCAGTCA
>CBINJX010000887.1:0-2829 GCA_966251085.1 uncultured Verrucomicrobiales bacterium | reverse complement strand
AGTTACCACGACCAATGATGCTGGCCCGGGATCACTACGGGCAGCTGTGAGTTCTGCAGCCGCGGGTGATACCATCACTTTCGCGACAACGGTAACCGGCACGATCACGCTTACCAGCGGTGAGATCGCGATTGCGAAGAATCTTACGATCCAAGGCCCTGGTGCCGACAAGTTAACGATCACCAGTAACCGTGAGTCGCGAGCCTTTTACGTCAGTGGAGCCGTGGAGGTATCCTTGTCTGGTCTGACGATTGCGGACTGCTCCTCCGGGCGTGCTAACGGTGGCGGTATTGAGAATTTCAATGCCGCTCTGGTGATCAATGGTTGCACATTACGCGATAATTCCGCCTCCACCGGGGGCGCAATATCGAATGTCTCTCAGGATGGCACTGCCGCACTGATAATCATCAATTCAACCATCGTTGGAAATACTGTCCCAGGTGGAGGTGGCGGTGTTTCGAATCTGGCGTTTTTCAACAGCAACGCCACCGTGGTGATCATCAACTCCACCTTCAGTGGAAATGCCGCGACGAGAACGGACACGTTTGGTTTCCCCGACGGTGGCGCCATCCTGAACCAGAGCAACAGTGGCAATGCCACCATCAAGATCTCGCACTCCACTTTTTGGGGAAACTACGTCTCCTCGCCATCCTCGAGCTACTTTGGCGACACGATTACCAACAAAAATCATGCAGGCGGGGTGCCGAAGGTCGAGATCGACCATAGCATCTTTCACTCGAGCGGTAGATACCGGGTCTTTGCCAATTCGGGCGGTATCATCAACTCGCTAGGTTACAACATCTGCAGCGACGCGGCCAACGGCGATACCTCCACTGGGCCAGGCGGTTATCTCAACGCTCCGGGAGACCGCCGGAATACCGATGCGCGCCTGGCTCCTCTGGCAAATAACGGCGGCCCGACCTCCACACACGCACTCGATCCGGAAAGCCCGGCGATTGATGCCGGCAACCCGGCCTTCGATCCCAACGGATTCACAATACCGCTGACAACCGACCAACGCGGCGCGGGATATAGCCGTGTGCTAAAGGGCGATCCTGGCGCGACCTCGGCCGTAGTGGACATTGGTGCTTCAGAGTTTTTCCCGGCACCAGTATTCACGCTCACTGGCAGCAGGCTCATCGTCACCGTAAAGAGCCTGCCCAGCGATCTCGTTGCGGCCACCGGTGTTCAGCCTCCCGGCGGAGTATTCAGCGGACGGGGTGTGACAGACGGTATGTTCGACCCCGCAGCAGCGGGGGTAGGGAAGCATATGATCACTTATACGGTGACTGATGGAAAGAATACTGCGACCAGTACCATTGAGGTCATCGTCCATCCGCCGCCGACTGCTATCGGCACCTACAACGGCCTGATCCGCAGCGCACCCGGCACCATCCCCTCGAACGAACGTACCGGCATGATCCGGATAGCGGCGAATCGCAACACGGGGCGGTTCACAGGATTACTCCGGCTCGCAGGCACACGCTATTCCTTCAGCGGCGTCTTCGATGAAACAGGTGCCGCCCGGTTCGGAAAATCCTCGGCTCCGCATGTGGTGATAAAGCGCCGGAATCTCCCGGAACTCAACCTTGCGCTTCAGCTCACTCCCGGCCGGATGGATAATGACCAGCTGACGGGGGCCCTGTCCGAGAACGGCAATGCATTCGCTACCATTTCAGCTGATCGCGCATTCTACACCTCAAAGAAGCATCCGGCCCCGCCGACGCTGAACGTTCCGGCTGCGCTACTTGGACGCTATACTGTGATCTTAGCACCGAAGACACCCGAGCAACAAGGCAGGCCGGCGACAGAATATCCCCAAGGCTACGGTATCGGCGCGCTTACCGTCTCCAGCAGCGGTAGAGCTCGACTCACTGGCAGACTGGCTGACGGCACCTCGATCGCGTATGCCAATTCACTTTCGCGGGAAAACACATGGCCATTCTATGTGGCAATCAACGGCAACAAAGGCTCGGTCAGCGGAGTCGCCACTTTCCGTGAGACCCCGGATGTCAGCGATCTGGATGGACTCGACTTTGAATGGTTTAAAGCTGGCAACCCGACGGCGACGATTTACCCCGCAGCTTGGCCCAGCGGAATCAAGGTTGACCTTCTCGGATCGAAGTTCGTGCTCCCGCCCAAGCATAGCGGCGAAAGCCCGCTCACTGGTCGCGCTGCTGTCACTGCCGAAGGGAATGCCGAGGTTCATCTGAGCAGTGGCGAATTGCCATCCTCCGGAGTGACAAAGGCGCTCAATATTACCGTAGCCGGTAAGGTCAGCATCATTGATCCAGCGATAGGTAAGCTATCATTAAGTCTGCGACGGCCCCTGATTGAACGCGGGTTTTTCAGCGGCAGCTTCAAACTTCCCGACACCAGATTTTCCACCCAGCTGCGCGGAGTCATTTTCCAGAAGCAGAAAACGGGATTTGGGTACTTTCTAGGAAAGAGCGAAGGTGGAGTGATGACGCTCGTGCCGAAATAAAAGGCAGCATCTCGCCGAAGCCGGTCTTCCCCGTCTCAAACAGTTCGCACAGCCCATTTGGAATCTGGACCCGGATCGAGGGCTGGAATCAACTCGATGTTCTGTCCCCATCGTGACCATGACCTTGCAAGATCCTCATCGCATGCTTTTGCCCAGCCACAAAACCAAGATCGTGGCCACTATCGGCCCTGCTTCAAATTCGCCGGAGATGCTGGAGCGCCTCATCCGCGCAGGCCTCAATATTGCGCGACTGAACTTTTCCCATGGCGGATTCGATGAACACGCCGAGGTGATCAGGCGTATCCGCGCTGCCTCTCGAGCCACCGGCAGGCGCGTCGCCGCCT
>CBINJX010000886.1:0-2833 GCA_966251085.1 uncultured Verrucomicrobiales bacterium | reverse complement strand
GGTCGCGTAATCAAGTAATCCGAGTTTCAGCGCTGCCTTCTGCCTCTTTTTCGGGCTGAGGGGCGATTTTTTCCGTCCACGCCGGGCGCTGTGACTCACCTTATTTTCCGCGGCAGTATGTCTTCTCAAACGACATTGATTTTACCTCCTGAGCAAAGGGTGTCCGATTCCCGGCCCCCTATGCTGCCGTCTTTTCTCCAGGAAAGCCGGCAGACGTTGGCGCTTGCGCTGCCGCTGATTGCGGGGCAGCTCGGCCAGATGCTGATGGGAATGGCCGATACTGTGATGATCGGCAGGGTCGGTGTGACGGAGCTTGGCGCCGCGGCATTTGCAAACTCGATCATTGCCATCCCGTTCGTACTTTCGATTGGTCTCCTGACATCCGTCTCAGTGCGAGTGTCGAACGCACGCGGTGCGGAGCTTCGGGCTGACGGACAGGATGCCGTGCGCCACGGCACATGGCTGGCATTGGCAACTTCGGTTGCAGTATTTGTATTGTTTGCAGCTGCGACGCCGTTCCTCCATCTGTTCGGGCAGCCTGCGGATGTCACGGCACGGACGCCTGGCTATCTGCTCATCGTTGCGGCATCCCTGGTGCCGGCGCTCCTGTCAATGGCTTGGAAAAACCATGCCGATGCACTGAATCAGCCATGGCCTGCATTTTGGATCCTGCTTGGGGGAGTACTTCTAAATGTCGGACTGAACTGGCTCTGGATTTTTGGCCATTGGGGTTTTCCTGCATGGGGGCTGGAGGGGGCTGCCATGGCAACGCTGGTTTCGCGGATCGCTACGGCGACGGCGATGTTCCTCTGGGTGACACGCTCGTCGCGAACCCGTGACTGGTGTCCGCCCCGGTGGTTTGCTGCATGCCGGCTCGAATCGTTCAAAGGCCTGCTGAAGATTGGTGGTCCAGCCAGTCTGCAGTTACTCACCGAAGTCGCGGCCTTTTCGGCTGCTTCATTGCTTATCGGCACCATCAGCAAAACCGCGCTCGCAGCACATCAGGTGGCTCTCACGTGTGCGGCGACGACTTTCATGATTCCGCTGGGGCTCTCGATGGCCATGACTGTGCGGATTGGAGAACTCGCGGGTGCCGGGCAGGAGTACCGCATGCACCGCGTACTGGTGGGCGGGTGGAGCTATGCTGCGGCAGTGATGTGCCTGTCGGCTCTCGCATTTCTGGTCGGAGGAGAGTGGATCGCGCGCCAGTTTGTGACGGATGCAGGAGTCGTCACCGCCGCTGCCCAGTTGCTGGTCATTGCCGGCATCTTCCAGCTGGTGGATGGACTCCAGGTCGTTTCCGCCGGAGCATTGCGTGGAGTGGGGGATGTGCGGATTCCCGCGTGGCTTGCGCTGTTTGCTTATTGGGGAATCGCACTTCCTGTGGGGGCGTTGCTCATGCGCAGCTGGGGCGCGACCGGGTTGTGGACGGGATTGGCAGCCGGGCTCTCCGTTGCAGCGGTGTCTCTCGGATGGCGTGGTTGGAGGCTGCTGGGAGGTCATCGGCTCAACGCATGAGCGAGACGATCTCTACGCGGAGTGTCCCCTGCGCCGTAGCAGCGCCCGCCATTTGTCAACGAGCCGTCGCATGCCGTCGTCGATGGGTAACTCGAGCATTTCCGCCGGTGTAAACCAGCGCAGCTCGTGGCTCTCGTCACTAATGCGGAATGTGGCGTTTTCCGGGGCGATCAGCACGAAGCGTACGTCGTAGTGAAAGTGCGCGGGCTCGCCCCGCTTTTCATTTGCGGGGATCTCGTGGATGTCGAGGTCGAACGGCTTCCGTGAAGCCACGATCAGCCCCTCGATCCCGCTCTCTTCGAGCGCCTCTCGTTCCGCCACCCGCACGATGTCTTCATCGCCATCGCAGTGCCCGCCGAATTGTAGCCAGCGATCCAGTCCACGGTGATGATGAAGCAGCGTCCGTGAACCGTCCGCGCTCACGACTAAAGCGCTGCCGGTGAAGTGCGCGGGAAAGCAGGTCCGAAGGAAACAATCCGGACGTGAATCGAGAAGCTCCAGCATCTGCTGGCGATAGCGATCCTCATCACTGCCGGTTTCGAGCTGAAGGGCAACAAGTTGATCACGCAGTTCGTGGCGGTTCATCGCATCCGATTGGATCGTTCTGTCCAAAAGAGGAAAGTGGAAAACGAGCGATGCCAGATCAGTCTATCTCATGCGCACGAACATTGTTGCTGACTCGAAGCTTCAGATGTGAGCGAACAAGAACTGCTTCAGATCCTTACTGCAGAGGGGAAAGATCTCACCTGGTGGCAAATGGGAGCACGCGCAGCAGTAATCTATGGGATTACACTGATCGTGGTGCGACTGGGTAAGAAGCGGTTGTTTGGCAAGAGCGCTGCCATGGATGTCGTTCTCGGTGTGATTCTGGGGTCGGTGATGAGCCGTTCCATCAATGGCTCCGCGACTCTTCTTCCCACCGCAACCGCCGCCGCCGTGCTGGTTTTCCTTCACGCCATTTCCGCAAAAGTTGCGCTTGCCTCGCATTGGCTTGGGACGCTGTTGAAGGGGCGTTCACATTTGCTGGTGAGAGATGGAAAGCCGCTCCCGGATGCGCTGCGACGAAGTGACATCAGCGAGCACGACCTGGAGGAGTCTTTGCGACTTGAAGGTAAACTCACCAGTATCGGGCAAGTGGCCGAAGCTCACATGGAGCGAAGTGGAAAAATCAGTGTTATCCCGAAAAAGGAGCCAAAGGTGCTCGAAGTGAAAGTGGAGAACGGAGTTCAGACGATTCGAGTCGAGCTGGCGGGCTCCTGAAAGAGCCCTCAACTTTCACCTTGGTATATTCCATGCGCCGTGACGGAACGTCACC
>CBINJX010000885.1:0-2833 GCA_966251085.1 uncultured Verrucomicrobiales bacterium | reverse complement strand
CCAACGGGGTTGCGTCCCGGGGAGAGGCTCCATTGAGAGGGAGAACGTATGAGAAGGCCGCAACCCCTTCGGGGTAGATACGCTTGTTTGTTTCCACCCAGGGTAGCTCGTACCTCGCAACCCTGGGCTCTGTGCCGTAATCCCTTCGGGATAAAAGGCGGATCTCCGACCAGGCACTCTCCATTTTTTGCATTTCGTGTCCGCAGCGGGACAACGAAGAAATGCGCGCTTTTCCGCAGACCTCCCAATCCTCCCCTTCAGGGGCGCGCACCAAATGGCCAAAGTCGAGCTGAGCACTGAGCACTTTCTCCCCGCCCTCACACGCCCCGTGGTTTGGTTGCTTCTCTGGACCTTCCGCCTCTCTCCAGCAGGGGCGTGCATGAAATGCACCGAAGTCGAAGTCGGGCCTATCGTTCTGTCTCCCTTTGGGCTCGCAGGGTGCGCATCCGGTGAAAGACGCGGTAGAGATACAGCACTGCGATGCCGATGAGGATGGCTGCGCTAATGGGGTCGATGTACTTCGCCACGACCTTGTGATTTTCACCGAGCAACCACCCTAGCCACGAGAGCAGGGCGCTCCATAGCACCGTGCCGGCACTGGTATAGGTGAGAAAGCGCGACAGGCTCATTTCACAGATCCCGGCAGGAATGGAGATTAGTGATCTCAACCCGGGCACGAGGCGACAGAAGAAGACGGCAGTCGAGCCGTAGTGATCGAACCATTTGATCGCGCGGTCCAATTCATCCGGTGTTATCGCAGCCCAGGGATGTCGACCGAGCCAGTTCTTTAAGTGCCCCTCCCCCAGGTACCGTCCAAGATAGTATAGCGGAAGCTGACCGAGAATCGATCCGATCGTGGCTGCAATGATCACCCCCCACAGGGTCATGTGCCCCTGCTTTGCGGAAAAGCCGGAGAGTGGCAGGATCAATTCAGAGGGTATCGGAGGAAAGACATTCTCGAGGAACATCAGCAGGGCCACTCCGAAGTAGGTCATCTGTTCGATCCATTGAGAAACCCAATTGCCCATGGCTGATATAGTAGAGTGGGAAGGTTGAATGGTGGCTGACAGTTTCGAGGCAGAAGGTTGTGAGCCCTGCACCTGCGCGGATACGCGTCCTTGTTTCGGCTTTCAGGCGTAGGTGGATGGATTCTCCACTCGTACTCCTGCCCTTCCCGTTCCTACAGGAGAGTCCACCATGCGTGATTCAGGGTTTTCAGCGATCGTCCCGTGCAGTAATACCCCTGAACATGCACCGGGCTCTTGCTGGATCTCTTTGTGTGTTGGGCGGCTTTGCAGTCGGGTTTGGTCTTACGACTTTTGGAAACTACGAGCCGGTAATGCCCTCGGCTCCAAGTCTGGGCAGTTCCCTAGTTCAAGCGGAGGTCGAAACGGCTTCCGCGTCACCGCCCATCGCGGATGCCTCCAGTCGGATGACGCAGCTTCTGGAAATGCCCGCTTCTCTCGTCAGGGATGTCGAAATCGCGGATCTACTCGCCCGGATGAGCAAAGAGGATTTTGCAGCGTGTGCAGAGCATCTGCAGGATTGGATTCAGAAACACGTCTTCGAGGAGAAAATCATCGGGGCGATTCTGGATGCATGGTTTCAGAGAGATGCCCTCTCAGCCAGAGAGGCCGCGCAACAGGCGCTCGCGGATACAAAGGAGCGTCATCGTCTCTCCCCAGCCGCGTACTTCGGAGCAGCAGCAGCCCGGCACAATCCGAAGTGGGCAGCCGCACACCTCTTGAGTGATCCGGGCGGCTGGGGGGCCGCTTGGACTTCGAATGCAGTCATTATGGCGGAAGTCATCAAAAAGGATCGGAAACTTGCCGATACCACCATGGAACAGTTCCGCGACAGCGCGTATCGGCAGAGTCTTCTGGCGGGATATGTCACCGGACTGGCCGATCTCGATCCTCTGGCGGCAATGGATGTGGCACTTGCGGAGAAGAGCTTCGAGCGAGGGAATCTCATCGGTACATCCATAAGGGCCGCCGCACGCAACGGAGTGAACACAGCACGGCTGGCTCTTGCGAAAATCGAAGACTCCAAACGTCGCAAACTTGAAGCTTGGAAAGCCGCAGCAGTTCTCGGAGAGGAGAGCGTAGCAAATCCATTTACCTTTCTTCAGGAAGAGGGAGGGCTGGAAATGGTGTCGCAAGAACCCCCATCTGCTCCGGCCTATTTTACAGAACTGGTTAGCCGGGATCTGGTGGAAGCGGCAAACTGGGCAATGAATCTGGCGGACGAAAAGCAGCAGGCAATCCTGACATTGGTCCTCAATGAATGGAGCCGTCATGATCCGGAGGCCATGCTCGACTGGGTAAGGGAACAGGAGCGCCTCACAGCTTCTGACAAGGAGAGCTCCTCCACAGGTGTACCGGCCTCCACTCTGGCCTTATTCGGGAGATCTTTCTCTGCTCAGAACCTGCTCAAACAGGGCCTAACTGTGGAAGCACTGCAGATTCTGCCAAAACATGAAGATGAAATGCTGCCCGGAGATCTGCATGCGCTGGTAAACGATGCCGCAGCTGATGCACCGGAAGCTGCCGCCACTTGGGTGGCGCAGCTTCCACCAGGGAAATCCCGCGATACCCTGGCACTTTCCGTCGCCGAGAGATTTGCAATTGCCCAACCAGCAGAGGCTGCGCAGTGGATCGCGCAACTCAATGATGAGTCCACCCGGGATTCGGCAATTAGCGGCCTGATTAACGCGTTTGCGGCCGAAAGTCCCGCAGCCGCAAGCGAGTGGCTTTCACAGATATCCGATCCGGAAAAGCGCGATCAGGCGTTGTTACAGGTGTGGGAGGCATGGCACTCGAAGCAGTCGATC
>CBINJX010000884.1:0-2833 GCA_966251085.1 uncultured Verrucomicrobiales bacterium | reverse complement strand
GAGAGCACGAAATACGCGTTTCCCGGAACCGAAATTTACCGTCACACGAAGGACTTCATTCCGCTTGCGCCCAAGGAGGAGGCAGAGGTTTTCATGCGGGAGGCTTTGGAACTTTCCGGACTCGATGATCGGATTGAAAAGCTGAAAGGTGAAGTGAAGCGCCTGAAGCGAGACGAGGAGAGTGAAACCAAGACCGCGGCAGAGCCGTTTGATCCCAGCAAGCCGGTGTTGGCGGAGTACCCGAAACCGAAGAAGCGGACTTCACAAGATGCGCAGCGAGACTTGGAAGCAGCAAAGGCCCGCCAGGAGGAACTCGCTGTGCGACAGGAGAGGTTACCAAAGGCTTATGCCGTCTCGGAAGGAACGGCGCGCAATACTCGACTTCAAAAGAAAGGGGAGCCTCGCAATCTGGGCGACGAGGTTCCGCGTGGCTTTCTCTCGGTGCTTGGTGGACAGACTCTGCCCAAGGAAGAGCAGGGGAGCGGGCGTGTCCAGTTGGCGACGTGGCTCACCGATCCGGCGATCAATCCGCTCACGTCGCGTGTGATGGTGAACCGGATCTGGCAGAACCATTTCGGACGCGGACTCGTGAAAAGCTCGAATGATTTCGGAATGCGTGGCGAACGTCCCACTCATCCGGAATTGCTCGATTGGTTGGCTAACCGGTTCGTCGAGAACGGTTGGTCGGTGAAGGCTATGCATCGTCTGATCATGCTCTCGCGCGCCTATCAGATGAGCTGTGACGACAACCCGGAATTATTGCAGGTGGATGTGAATAACGACTCTCTCTGGCGTTTCAACCGGCGCCGTCTCTCAGCGGAGGAGATTCGCGACTCGATGCTGTTCGTCAGCGGTCAGCTCGATCTGTCCCCGGCAGGGACGCATCCTTTCCCGAAGGAAGCCAAGTGGCGCTACACACAGCACACGCCGTTCATTGCAGATTATCCGACGAACAAACGCAGTGTTTACCTGATGCAGCAGCGCATTCGGAAACAGCCATACCTGGAGATCTTCGACGGCGCGGATACTAACGGAACGACGGCGCTCAGGCCCGTCAGTACCACGCCCATCCAGGCGCTGTTTCTCATGAACAATGAGTTCGCACACACACAGGCGCTGGAGTTCGCCAAACGTGTGAGCACCGATGCGGATGAGAATCAAAAACTCGCCCGGGCGTACCGTATTGCGCTCGGTCGCCCGGCGACGGATGACGAGCTCCGCGAGGGGCGGGAATACCTCGGCAAACTTCGGGAGGCGCTCAAGGAGACGGGAGTCTCTCCTGATCAGTACGAGCATCAGGCGTTTGCATCCTTCGCCCGTGTGCTGATGAGTAGCAACGAGTTCCTTTTCGTCGAGTAGCGCGCCGCTCCCCCACTTCCCTCAGACATGAGTCTCTTCGAACATTCCTGCAACAGGCGTCAGATGGTCCGCTCTCTCATGACGGGCTCTCTCCTTTTTCCCGGCATCGTCTCGCAGTTGCTCGCGGCTGAGGGGGCGGGTGCTGCTCCAAACTCGGTCGCACCGAAGCTGCCGCACTTTCCGGGCAAAGCGAAGCGGGTGATCTTTCTGTACATGACCGGAGGGGTGTCCCACATGGACAGCTTCGATCCGAAACCGCGTTTGCTTGCAGATGGTGGAAATTCAGCTTCTAACCGGCCGGGAGCGCCGAAGTACCTGCCACCGCTCTGGGAATTCAAACCGGGCGGAAAATGCGGCACGGAAGTCAGCGACCTCTTCCCGCACATCCGGGAGTGCATGGATGACATTTGCCTGATCCGCTCCATGCAGGGAGATCATCAGGATCACTTCCAGGCAACACTCGGGATTCATACAGGCTCTGTGGGAGCACCCCGGCCGAGCATTGGTTCATGGGTTAGTTACGGTCTCGGTACCGAAAATCAAAACCTGCCCTCCTTTGTGGTTCTCGCACCGCAGATGCCGTATGCAGGCAGTCAGGTGTGGAGCTCAGATTTTCTCCCGGGCGTGCATCAAGGAGTTCGTGTTCAAGCCGGTGTCGAACCGATCCCGAATCTGGTACGCCGCTCGCCCTCTGAGGAGATCCAGCGGATGGAGTTGAACCTGCTCGATCGCTTCAACCGGAAACACCTCCAGCCTCGCGCTGCAGATCCGGCTTTGGTTGCGCGGATGAAGACATGGGAAACTGCGGCAGGAATGCAGATGACCATGCCCGAGGCGCTCGATCTCTCAAAGGAGACGGATGCTACACTCGCGCTCTATGGACTGGAGCGGGGGAGTACCAAAGGTTTTGCCTGGCAATGCCTCGTCGCGCGACGTCTGGCAGAGCGCGGAGTGCGGTTCATTGAGTTGATCGATGTCGGCTCCGCGAACAATTGGGATGCGCATGGGGACATGGCGACCCACGAGCCGCTCGCGCGCAACGTAGATAAACCGATCGCCGGTCTCCTGAAGGATCTGAAATCCCGTGGAATGCTCGAAGACACGCTCGTGGTGTGGACCACAGAATTCGGTCGTACGCCGACTACCGATGGGCCCAAAGGCCGGAGCCATCATAATGCCGCGTTCAGTTCCTGGCTTGCAGGTGGCGGTGTGAAAGGTGGCATCGCCTATGGCAAGACCGACGACTACGGCGCGAGGGTGGTTGAGAACCCCGTGCACGTGCACGACTTCCACGCAACCATCCTGCATCTGCTTGGCTTTGATCACGAAAGGCTGACCTTCCGGCATGCCGGACGTGATTTCAGGCTCACCGATGTCCATGGCGAAGTGGTGAAGGCGCTGCTCGCCTGACGGTTTCTTTGAAAGTGCCAAGTGCCGAGTGAAAGTGCCAAGTGGGCATCCCTCCTGGTGAAAG
>CBINJX010000883.1:0-2834 GCA_966251085.1 uncultured Verrucomicrobiales bacterium | reverse complement strand
GTGCGTCCACTCACCTTTTTGGTGAGAGCACTCGGCTCGCAGGTGCATATGCACCTGAGGAGGTGGCAGCACGGGGTAAAAAGCCGCGTGAACGGGGTAAAAAGGTGGCAAGACGCACTGAAAAGGTGCGTTTGGCGCATTTTGCCCCGGGTAAAGGGCATCTGAAACTGCGTGCTGCGCATTCCAGACTGGCAGCGTGATCTCCGGAACCGCCTGCGCGGCGTCCTTTTCCAAGTGAAAAGCAGGTGGAACCGCGTGCGGCAGAGTGGAGCATGCGTCCCGCTTGCTCGGAGGGAGCGCTGCTGCTCACCGACTCCCAAGCACCTGCACTGTGCCCATCTCCGCCAGGGTGACCACCTGCCCTTTTCCTTGCACCTCCCCATCGCGGGGGGGCAATTCAATGTAGGATAGACTTTTAGTCTGTCCAGAGAGCACTCCGCAGTTCACCCGCACCCTCACACTTCCCGACCTCGCCCAAACCCGACAGGGTATCCGCGAGTCCTCCGAGTCGCACCGCTCCACCGCTGGCGCGCCCCCGATCCGCAGAACATACCCGGAAGCGCCTTCTGATCTCCATATCCACTCCGAACAGACTGAAAGTCTATCCCACACTGATGCGCATCAAAGTGGGTCAGACTTTTAGTCTGTCCAGAGAGCGCTCCGCACCTTGCCGACTCCCTCGCACCCTCTGCTCCGCCCATCTCCGCCAGGGTGGTCGCGAACCCTCTGGGCCTTGCTCCACCTCCGGCACGCCGGTATCCTCATTACATGACCGAAGCCGTTGCCAACATTCTTGCGGAGGCCGAACAGCTCTCCCTCTCCGAGCGCGCGGAATTGGCCGATCGACTCGTCGAGAGCCTTGCACACAACGTCCCTCCAGACATTGAGGCTGCGCAAATCAGCGAAGTTCGCCGGCGAATCGCACAAGTCGAAGCCGGGCAAGTGACGGTCATCCCCGGCGATGAAGCTCTTGCGCGTGTACGGCAACTCGTCGCATCTGCTCGCATCGCAAGCTGATGGCCGCGGCCTACGGATTCCATCCGGACGCGCTCTCCGAGTATGCGGAGGCCGCCAACTACTACATCCGCGAAGCGTCCCCACGCGTTGCAGAGGCGTTCACTTCAGCCGTCGAATCCGCAGTGGCAGCGCTGGCATCGGATCCTGCGAGGTGGCGTATCGTCGAGGAGCCCGGGATCCGTCGTTATGTCCTCAGTCGGTTTCCGTTTGTGATCTATTATCGCTGGGAGCCGCAGCACGACCGCGTCACAATCTATGCAGTGATGCACTGCAGCCGCGAACCCGGTTATTGGCATCACCGTACCATCTAAGGCATGGCATGGACCAGCAGAGTGGAGCATGCGTCCCGCGTGCTCAGAGGGCGCACCGCAGCTCACCGACTCCTGAACACCTTCGACTTCGTACGCCCGCCAGGGTAGTAGCATGAAAGGAGATGGCGCTTCTTTCGGGAACTGCCCCGAGAGAACGCTTGCCCCAAAGCGCTTCTTCTGGCCTGTATGGGCCATGTCACCGGCCCCTGGAACGAGGAATGCAAGCGCTACGCGGCAGGCGTGGAGCGCGGAAGGGCTCTCTTCGGCACCTCTTCCGGTGTTCAGGCACAGCTCCTCACCACAACGGCAGATTACTTTCCCCTGTACTTAGCCACGCGCCCCCACGCGAATCGGCTCAGTCCAACCGCGGTGGATCCAAACTCCCGGCACCGCTCTCTCTCCACACACGCCAACCCTGTTCGGGAGTTCGGATACACCGCTATAAGTTAGGAATTTTTCATGTTGAAGGAAAAGTACAGAACCAAACCATCGCGGGTTGTATTTGGGGGCTCACACTTCAAACACAGCTTTGGTGGAGCGGCACGAGACCAAGGAGCGACTCCGGCGGGCAGTTCGGTGCCGATGCACCTTTTACTAACACTCGATCTAGCGGACCCGCTGGTGCCGATTGCGCCGAAAGATGCACAACTCTCGCGCCTTCCTCTCTATTATCCGCTTCGCTATGGCAGCGGCGGAGGGGAGGCTCAGTATCGGGTGGTCAGCGATAACAGAATCGATCTCTACCACATTGTGTGTGAGGAGCCCGATGACGATCCATATCCCTTTATGGACGAGTTTCCTGAGCGTCCATTCCGGTTGCAGCCCTTCACGTACGCTCAGTTCCGTGCGCTTCTCATGGACGAACAAGCGCCCGAGTTTGAGGCTTCCTTTTGGGATCGCCGCCGGGTACGTTCGCTTGACCGTACACACCTGATTCAGTTTGGTGGACGTATCTTTCCAATCGGAGGTGCCCCGTTGTGGCAATGCCGGAACCCGAAGTGTGCATGGTCACATCTTCAGTCCACGTTACACATCTTCGCTCGCGTATCCGACATGCCCGCAGCAGATATTGCCATCTTCGATGAGGATGGGGCTGGAGTAGAGATTTACTTCGGACTCTGCCGCAAATGCGGTTCGATCGTAACTTTCAACCGCTGCACATGAGCCGTTCCATGAAGCCTAACGAATGCTCCATCGAACACGCTCCGGTTTCACGTCTCCTGCGGCCCTCTTGCCCGGCAGGAGTCGCGCCACCTCCGCTCGTCGATGAGCTTCCATCGTTAGGCGTATGAGTCAGCCATCTGAAATGCCTCCTGAGCCGTGCCCGAAATGCGGACTTGTCGACCGTGTACGCCCGAAGCTCATCACGCATAATCTCTGGGCAGAAGATTGGCCTTGGAGCACGCACCTTTGCTCTCACTACATCGCAGACGAAGCAAAGTTCTCTTCCTCGCCGTATGTCGCTGGGCGCAATACTCTCTCCGCATTATTCTGTGACCGCTGCAA
>CBINJX010000882.1:0-2845 GCA_966251085.1 uncultured Verrucomicrobiales bacterium | reverse complement strand
CGCTGAAGATGATCGCCGAAGCCCGCTGTCCCGAGCGCGTGCAGGCAAAGCGTCCCGTCCTCTCGTTTGAATGGCACGGCCGGAAGTGGATCAACATGAGCGTTGGATTCGGCACCAAGGACTGCTGGGAGCTGGTCCCTGTCTCTGCCTACAACCGACCCACCCACCGCTTCGGCGAATTCAACGACAAGAGCAACGAGGGCCTGATCGTCACGCAAAAGGGCATCGAGTACGCACTCTGCGGACCCCGCCGCAACTTCGTGCAGCGCTCCGGCCAGTGTCGCCGATGCGGCTGCACCGAACTCCAGCAGCAGAACGGCCAGCTCCGCGAGTCCGGCGATGCCGTCACCTGGACAGACGGCGATCGCGTCCTCTGCAGCGACTGCGGCCCGAAGATCTGACGCCATGAGCACCAACAATCTAAAGCCGTGCCCGTTCTGTGGAGGTGATCCGAAGTACGGTAGAGTAGATGAAGGCGAGAACTTCGGTGGTGAATATATCGAGTGCTCAAATCCATTGTGCGGGTGTTCCACCAATTTGATGTTTCCAGCGATGGACGAGGTGAAGTCGCTGTTGGCGGAGAAATGGAACTGCCGTCAATCCGTTGAGACTGTGCGTGCACAGTTGTCCGGTGGAATAGCGCTCATCACAGCCGAGAGGCAGCGCCAGATCAGAGAGGAGGGTTGGACGGCGGAGCATGACGATAAGCATGATATGGGAGAACTAGCGAAAGCCGCGGCGTGCTATGCGGTCGGTGAGCAAATAATCAAAGAGGGATACGGCTACTCCACGGAGTTATGGCCATGGGACACCGAGTGGTGGAACCCATCCAGCGATCCCATTCGCAACCTCACCAAGGCAGGTGCATTGATCGCTGCTGAGATCGACCGGCTGCTACGCAAAGCGAAGTCATGAGCACCGACCAGTGGAAGCGCGTCACACCGCCACCACCCGGACTCCGCCGCAGCCTCACCTACAACGACCACCCGCTGCGCCTGCTCTTTCGGGCGCGGCGGTTCACCACGAGGGAGGGGATGAACTGGCTCCAGGAGCGCGGCCACATCTCCGATCTCTGTCTGGAGCCCGAGGACGTCGCCCGCGTCGATGCCGAGCGCATCCTCCACCTCGCCGGCGCACAGTGGGCGCTCCCCGCCTTTGATAACCTCATGCCCCGCGAACTCATCCTTGGCGCGCGGATACTTTAGTTCAGCAGCGAATCAAGCACGTATGAACTTGGAGCCAATCGCAAGCTCGGCGGCTTTCAGCAGCTGAGATGATTTATCAGATGGCCACCCAATAATATTGGCGTGATTACGAGGAGGCTCATCAGGGACGGCATCCAACGCTTGGTGACGCACAACAGAGGCCTTCACATCGGCGCGTCCAACTAATGTTTTACCACGCTTCTTTGCAACTTCACGACCTTCTTCCCAGATCTCGGCATCGCTTAGATTGCGATGCCGAGTTACCGAAAGCTCTACCCACTTGTAGGGCGTAAATGCAGCCGGCCTTGCAGTGGAGTCACTCTTGCGGATTTCGCTCTCCGATAAGATGAACCTGGCAAGTAACTCGTCGCCGTCGACAGGAACACTCGCGAGGGACAATGTACTCACACCTTGTAGATGCGACTTACCAATTCCCGCACCGAGCTTGGGAGTTCTCCAAAGAACGGCTCTGAGCCGTGCTGTTTAGCTTCACCGAAAATCGCAGCGTAACTGATCTGGAAATCGGGGTGAACAGTTGCTAGCACGATTCGCCGTTGTCCCGTCCGCCACTCGAAGGTCACGAGACCATCAGGATCGGGAGCAAGAGATGGAGTCGGGAAACCGGGCGGGAGGTTCTTGATCAGATCTTTGGCGGCAGAATATGCGTCGAAACTAATTGGGTTTGCGTCGTAGCCATTCCAATCGGGTTCAGAGCAATCCAGCATTAATGAATCCAACTCGGCCAAAAGCGGCCCAGATGCAGTGGAAACCGGTTTTGCCGAAATCACTTCGGCGTACCGGCAGCGCTCTTGAGCCTGAGCATACGGGAGATATGCCGGACAAGAGGCGGATTGTAAAAAGAAGAGAGCAGGCAGGGCAACCACGGGTTATTTATATCGTTCTATTGACTCATTCGTCAACATGGCGAAGAAGGCGTCATTCTTGACTCGTCTCATCTCTTCGAGAGCTGCCTCGACCGAAAGGCCTGAAGCCGCAAGTGGTTCTTTCAGTCTTACTTCAATATCGAGGTAAATCGCAACTTGGTCGGGCGCTACGTCAAATGCTCTGGCAAGATTTACTTGGACTGCGCACGGACCAGCGGGGGGGACATAGACGAGGGATTGGGAAAACTCTGAGAACTTCCATCCTGGAAGACTTTCCGGGATCATGGGGTGGCTAGTGAAATAGCGCTCTAAGCGGAAGCCCTCAGCAGGAAATTCAAGCCTGTTAATAAATCTCACCACAACAGCATGTGGAGCCGGTAATCCAAGAAAACTACTGTAATTCCTCCATCCTTCACATGCAGCCGTGACAAATTTTGTCCAGCGGGAGTAGGGTTTTAACCAGCTGAAAGTAAACCCATCTCGACGAACTTGGTAGACCGTCGGCAAGGTCTGCGAGCGAAAGAAGAAGCCTTCAACTCCGGGGAAGTTGATCCGTTGCTCGGGTTCCTGGCCAGGTTTTACCTCAACTTTCATCTCAATTGGCCGCATCTCCTGGATCTCTTTATGATCAGGGAGAATTTGCTCCAAATGTTCCCGGACGCGCCCTGCATCCCAAGCCGCTGCGGCGTTCGCCTGGATGAAGATTAAGGCTTCAACAATAGGCGTTTTTGAGAGATGTGGGTGGTCCGGCATAGA
>CBINJX010000881.1:0-2845 GCA_966251085.1 uncultured Verrucomicrobiales bacterium | reverse complement strand
TCCTAGTTTGCGGATTTTCGCAAGATACGGCTGATTTTTCAGACCTATTTCTCAAGAATGAGAGAAAATACGGACGATTTTTCGTCCGTAGTTATGCGCGGCGCATAAATATAAACTGCCTCTCCCTTTCCATTGATGCGCTGCGCATCACGATTGATCGGGCATGCACAAAGATTGTTGCTCTATCTGTAGAAAGAGATGCGGCGGGGACAAAGATAACCCGCGGATCTCCTGTCAGAGATGCGCGATCGATCACTGGAGATGCCGGACGGATCTTGGTTTATCGCAGACCAATCAATGGAGACGCGCGATCAGAAAGCAGTGGGAGGTGGGAGCCAATGTAGTGTTTCAGGTGCTGAAGGATTCCACTCCGCTCCTTCATCCGCAGTGGCTGCCGGCGACGTCACGCAAGCTATAGCCGTATATGATTTCCATGAGCATCAGTCGGAAACGAAGCAAGGGAGCATTCGTTGAAATTCTTGTCTCGTGCGTTGCTGCCGTTCCTCCCAGAGTAGAGTCCGCGCGAATTGTGTCCCTCGCACACGCCAGAACCGTTAAGTTGCTGATATGGTCGACCGTCCTGCCAGAGCGGAACTAATGAGTGCGATCTCTGAGTATCTAAACGACCGCGTAACGGCGTTTGGTTTTGATGATCGCATCAATGAGATCGCCACTAAATCCGAGGATCAAACGGTGAGAGGCGTGGTGGATGCGCTTTGGTTCCATTATGACGACTGCAAGGACCACTACGTCGTTTTGTCCAAGGAGGAGTGGGATTACATTCAGAGACTATTGCTGATATTGGATTCCGACTCACAGATTTATACCTCCCAAATCTGGTGCTGGTCACGTTATCAGGCAATCGCGATAGCTACCCTCGCGTGTTTCGGAGTTCTGCTCTGGGGCTTTGATCTAAGCTACTGGTTCGTTGCCATTCCGTTTGGCTTTCTTTCGATGGGTATCTCCTTTCTTCGTGAACGAGCTGAACCACGCCCAGGCATCGTAGAGACTGCGCACGTACCGTTCGCGTCATTTGGAGAACTTCGCAACGCGCGTCGCCGCAGCCCGAATTTTCGCAAGCAGCGCTACCCGGCGCGTCTTGCTCATCGTAGGATACGAGGTCCTGTCGCAGCGAGGTTGGGGGCGATTCCCTCTCATATTCTGTGGTTGTTTGCGTCACCCTTTGTCTTGCTCGTACAGGCGCTTCCCGATTCGCAGGTTGAATCACATGTCTTAGCGAACTGACTCAATCAGTTCTTATGCCGCTCCCGATCTTCCGAGCTCGATTCGTCCATTCCGCTAGGCCCCACGTGACGCCGCACTCCGCGATTGTGCTTTGTTCATCAACGCCTGAGGCGTTCGCTCCCGAAGGTGTGTCCCTCGTGCCGGAGCTATGCCCGAATCGTAAAATCGGTTCGCATCTGGTGAGGTGGTATGAGCTCGACTAACGGTTTACAATCTGATTACAGACTGCGGGATATGAAGCTGGCTTGGATTCATTGCGTGTGGGCGGGAATTTCGGTCGTAGCATTTGTAGCGGGAACTCTTCTTCAGCCGAACGTCCCGGTACGAAACAGTCCTCCGTCAGCCTCGGACAGGGGATCTGAAGGGACGGCTGTCCAGAGTCGAATCTCGGATAACTCTGTAACGGATCCAGTGCTCGACCTGAGGGAAGGGAATGGAGGGAACAGTCCTCGAGCTGAAATGAAAGGGCGCTTCTTTGATGCTCTATACCAGCCGAACAGGATGGATCGCAGGCAGAAGGTGATCGCGCTGCTCGAGGAGGTTACGAGCGAAAACTGGCAAGGTATGATCGACAGTTTTGGCATGCAGACGATCCACACCGGGCGTCGTCATGATGAAGAATGGGATCTGGCGTTGAGGCGCGCTGGAGAAGTCGCCGGTAGTGTTGCAGTGGAGTCGTTTCTAAACGGAAAGGGTGTGGCGAATGATCTCCACGCCGGAGTGTGCTTGGAGGCATGGGCTGCCCGTCAGCCAAAGGATGCAGCTGCCTGGTTTCGATCACGGGAGGACGATCCAAAGACGAGCCTGATGGCGGTCGCGATGGTAAGGGGATTAGCCCAGAGTGATCCTGTCGCGGCACTCACATTTGTTGAATCCATGCCGCGGGAGAACCGCCTGTCGTTCGCCGAGGAGCTGGCAAACGGCGTTGTGCAGCATGGAGGGATAGAGTCTGCGATGAAGTATGTGGAACAGGCTGCGCAGAGCGGAGACTTGAACTATGCCCAAGCTTTTTTTGCGCAGGTCGGGGAGAAGGTGTTTTTCGCCAACTGGGTTGGGCAATCGCCTGAGGCTGCTTGCCGCTGGGTGGAAGGTCAGCTTCAGCAGCCCTACATGACTCCTGGAGTGGTGAGGCATGCCGCTGGCGATTATGCCATTAAGAATCCGGAGGAGGCGCTGACATGGCTGGAAAAATCAGTCGCGGAATCTGCGCCCGCGTTCCTGGATGCAGGAATCGGCGGTGTGATGACGCGTTGGAATGACAACACGAAAGTCGCAGCGTGGCTGGAGGCTCATCCGGATCACCCGCTTCGCGATATGGTCACCCGTCACTTCGCATGGAGGCTCGGACCTCTCGATTCGGCCGCTGCGGAGCAGTGGATCTCAACGATCAAGAGTGAAGAGATCCGCGGGGAAGCTCTGAGGGAATTTCAAGAACGAAGGAGATAGGGCCATGCTGCGGGGCTATCCGCGCAGTGCGGGGGGAAACCCTCGGGCCGGAGGCCTCCTTCGTGAGTCTGGTGATTCCCAGCTTGCACTATCATGGTCAGATGCTTCCTCGTGGATGTGATGACTCGATTGTTCCTCCCTGTGCTGGTCGCGA
>CBINJX010000880.1:0-2845 GCA_966251085.1 uncultured Verrucomicrobiales bacterium | reverse complement strand
GCATCCTGAAGGCTGTCAGTCTGCGCGTTGCGCTTCAGCGAGTGGTAGATCGCCAGCGCCGCGAGATAGATGTCCGTGCCGAGCAGCAGCTTGCTGTCGAACAGACGCCCGGTGAGCCGTTGCGATTGACTCAGAAGGGACTTGGTCTGCCCAAAGGCAGTGATGTCCCGGTCGATCTTCGCGAAGTCGATTCCCCGGGGAATCAGGTCCGGGTTCTGCCTCCCCAGCTCGATGATATCGAGAGCGAGAGAGAGATACTTCGGACCGATCTTCGGAAGCCCCTTGCGCTCCGATGGAGTCACCGACTGAAGAACGCTCAGCGCCTGCTCGACGGTGGTCAGCCCGCCTGTGGCAGTCGTGAAGTCTTCGGCTGCAAGGATCATGTCGATTCTGTCGTTATACATAACTATCTCCTGTATCTAATTGGTTTCTGTTCAGTTAAATTGCCGCTTCATTTGCGACGCCGACCTTTATACAGATCGCCAACGACAAACCGTGACGTTGGCGGAAAAAAGTTTTAAAAAATGAGGTCCACCCCAGTGAAGAAGACGAAGAAGGCCGCGAAGAAGAACCAGGCAAAGAAGACGGCAATGCCCAAGGCATTCAACCGCACCGGTATCTGGCGTATCCACCAGATCGATGCCATGCTGCGCGCAGGAAAAACACCGAGCCCCGAATACCTTGCGGAAAAGCTCGAGACCAGCCGCAGGACCATCGATCGCGACATCCGGTTCCTGCGCTACAGTCTGGACCGTCCCATCGAGTTCGACCCCGTCCGCGGCGGATACTACTACACAAAGGAAGCTCCTCCCCTGCCCGATCTGCCGTTTACCGAGGGCGATCTCTTCGGCTTCTGCATCATGGAGCAGATGCTCACCCTTTTCCGCGGCACCGAGCTGGAAACACAGCTTCGGAGCACCTTCGAAAAACTCGCCAGCGGTCTCACCGAACAGCTCTCCGTCTCCTGGGAATCCGTTGCCGAGGCCATCTCCTTCCGTGCCACCAGCAACCCCATTCCCGTCGATCCGGAACTGCTCGATGCCGCCCGCCGCGCGGTGATGGATCATGAGGAAGTGGAGTTTCTCTATCTGGGTCTCCATGACGACATCCCCTTGAAGCGCCACGTCGAGCCGTTTCACCTCATGGTCCGCGACGGCATGTGGTATCTCTTCACCCATGACCTGGAGGCGCAGGATACCCGGAACTTCTGCCTGCTGCGCATGCAGGAGTTCCGCGGGCTCGGCAAATACTTTGAGAAAGGCGAACGGCACGTCCACCCCGAAACCCGGCTCCAGCACAGCATCGGCATCTTCTCCGGCGACAAACCCGAGCTGGTCCATCTCCGCCTCAACAAACTCGGCGCCCGCCTTCTCAGCGAACGCAGCTTCCATCCCACCCAGAAGATCACCCGCGCTCCCGACGGCCAGCACGAGCTGACCATGCACGTCCACATCACCCCCGAGCTGGAGCGCTGGGTGATGAACTACTGGAGCGAAGTCGAAGTCCTGGCCCCCGTCTCCCTCCGCGAACAGATCCAGGCAAATGCCCGGGCCGTGCTGGCGTGGCAGAAGCAGAATGACGAAATTCGAATGACGAAGGACGAATAGGGTGCCCTCGTAATCATAATCCTAATCGTAATCTTACTCTCCCTCACGAGCCCTGCAGCGGAAAGGGAGCAGGAGTAAGAATAAGATCAGGATTGAGAAGCTCACCTGCTCGGACATCCCCTCCACGGGGGACGTGCCGCTTCCGCGCCCCGGCAGGGGCAGCAGGAATTTAGCCACGGGTCAGCCTCGCCGAAGCTGCTTGCAGCGAAGGCGGGCGCCACCCGGGGTTTCCCATAAAAGGCGAAGCCTCTCGCCGTCCCGCGAAGCGCATCAGCCTTTCGCATCTTTCACAAAATAGAAGATGACATCCCCATTCTGGACGGTCTTTTTGTTGAACAGATCGATCACCTCGATAAGGCCGCTGAGTTTCGAAAAGCCATAATTGAGTGAGTCGAATGCCCCCTGATTCCCAAGATGCCCTCGTCGAACTCCGCAGAGCGCGCCTGCACAGGCCCCATTTGTATCTACTCCCGCTTCACATCTCCTCTTCGGGAAACTCACTGAACGGGTTGAACACTTTCACTCCCGGCCGCCGGAAATGCCGATCATTTCCGGTGACAACGATATGTCCGTATCGCCTCGCCGTCGCAGCAATGTAGCTATCCTCAATTGGCATTGGAAGACCGGCAGTCTCCAGTTGCCGCTGCTGATCAGCCCAAGCAGTCGCTACCGACACATTGAAGCTATGAATACGCCCCTCCATGCTGTCCACCAAACGCCTGAGCCAATCCTGTAGCAGATCGCGCTGTTTTCCTTCCTTGCTCCGGACTCAATAGGCAAGCTGCGCAATCACAATCGCACTCGTATAGCAGTGCTCACGCTCTTTCCGCAGCCACGCGATAACACGGGAATCCCCATGACGCTTCGCGGGCTGGCTGAGCACACCGGCATCGATCAACCAGCTCACAGCTTAGATTGGAAATATTCCTCGCGCCGTGGCGGTAGATCATCCATCGGCACGGGACACTGCTCCAGAACAGCCAACCAGTCGGAGTCCCGATTCAGCCGTCGGAAGACAAGGGCATTCTCCTCGGTGTCAAAAACAGCTTCGAAGGCGTCCCCAGGCTGCCAGGGTGCGAGACTCGCCGGGATGGTCAAACGCCGCTTGGCATCCATCGTGAGTATCATAGTGGGATTGTCCCACCTTTCTGAGAGAGATCAAATAATCTGGCCCTCAACTCGGTACTCCTCTGAAACTACATGGTGAGAGTTATGCGGCTTTCTTGTCTTCGTCTTGG
>CBINJX010000879.1:0-2856 GCA_966251085.1 uncultured Verrucomicrobiales bacterium | reverse complement strand
GGTTCTTTGCATCGAAGATCTTCACGTCCTTGGCCACCAGACCACGGAACGGGTCCAGGGTGAGCCGTCGCAATGAAACTTCAAAGCCCTGCTTGCGGAACTCCTCGGAAATGATGGCGCGCCAGCTCTTGGTGAAGCCCTTGTTGTAGGCATACCAGGCTGTCGCGATGAGTCCGCCGAGCAGGAGAATGAAAATGGCAAATAGCACCCGGCGCATGACGCTGGAGTGTCGGGCGCGTGTGGACATGTGTCGAGGGCTCATCGCACAACTTGAAACGCGCGCAAGTCGTCATTGGGTGTCTCGGAGAGCGGTCAATCGGGTGATCTCCGGACGGCAAATGCATTTCGAATCGGTAAGTTGCAGACCGAAAAAAGCGCGCGAACTTCTCCCATCTCCCCAACTCCAGCTCCCTCCTGTGTGGCGATTATTGCCGCGCGTCCAAACCAGCTGGCACTAACGATGCTTTTGCGAAAGATCCGATGATTAAAGCCAATTGTCGGGAACGTTTTACTGCGGCGGATTTTGAGTTCGTCGTGCAGACCCTCTCTAGAACAGAGCGCGACTCGGTGAACCTGATCGAGCTGCTCACGGACCACGAGGCCCGTGATGCGATCCTCGATGACCCGCGACTCTTTCACTCCATCCTCCAAGGTGACGCTCCCCTGAGCATTTCTCCACAGCTCTACTTCTACATTTTGACCAGGCATGTCTTGAAAGAGACAGGCATGAATGACCGGAGCCTCAGCGATTACGTCGCTTCGCTGCTGGAAAGATTTTCTCACACCACGCGAATGCGCTCGCCGGCGGACGGCCGCGAGACCCCGATCCAGTATCTCAGCGACATGCTGGTGGCGTTGCGCAATGCCTCGCCACAGCAGAACTTCCTCATCCGCGCGCATATCGGGAACTACGCGCTCTTCATCACGGGCATCTTTCACGAGACCGTGCAGAGCCGATCCCAGCGGGGAGCGCCGGACCTGAGCTACTACGAGGATGTCGGCCGTGCGAGTTACCGGGTGTTGGCGCAGCATCAGTATGCACGCTCCTGGGATCTCACAGGTGTCTATGGTTCGCTCGCCGAGAGCTTCCGCGATGTCCGTCTCGCCTTGAACCGGCTCTCGGATTCGCTGCTCCATCTGGACGATTCTCACACTCCGAAAATCAGCCTGCTGTGAGCTATGTCCGCCACGCTGTTCAGTGAGATTCAGCGGCTCTTCGAGCGCACCTATGCCTCGGTGGGAATCAATCTCGAGGACTGCCTGATTGATCGTCATCGCTGCGGGCAGCTGAGCCGTCTCGCCGGAGCTTCTGCGCGGGAGCTCAGCGAACTCGCCCGCACATTCCTCCGCACTGCCGACGATCAGCTCTACGTCGGCATCTACTACTCACAGTGGCTCATCGAGCAACTCGAGCAGCACGATCCACGGCGCGGGCTTACCGAAGCGAATATTCGTCACCTGATCGCCTTCGTGGAGGAGATCAATCACGCCCTCCATGCCGCCCTGCAATTCAAACGCGGGGTGCGTGAGATCGGGAGTGAGGACTTCGTGCGAAATCTGGAGCTGCAAGCGCAGGTGGATACTTATCTCGTGCTGCTGCTCTTTGTGGGCTTCTTCCGCCGCACGCAGAAGATCTCGCGCATGGATCGCCGCTGGCTGCGGTTCCACCTTTTCTCGAGCCACAATCCGCATGCCTACGCTGATCCCAATCTGCGCGGGCGTTACATGGAGACAACGGAGCTGGCCGCGAGCTACACCCGCTACCTCGATGCGCTGAACGGCGCGCGGCGTGTGGATGAGATCCGCACGTTCCACGCGCTGGATTACGAGCAGAAGAAACAGCGCATCCTCGCCCTGATGGCTGGCAATCGCCCGCCGGTCCTGCCGCTCCCTGATCGGATAGAGGAGCCGGACCCGACGGAGTAGGAGGACCTGGGATCTGAGATTTGAGATTTGAGATTTTGTGAGCGCGCCGCTCCTGCGCCACCTCTCACCTCTCACCTCTCACCCAGCTTCCCGCTGCATTCGTAACCGGGTCCGCCCCTGCCTCCGTGCCTGGGCTGAATCGCACTCTGAGAGAGACCTCAGCGATCGCCCGAAGAATGCCCGTGGTCACACACACAGTCGGTCTTCGCCCCGTAAGCCCTTTTGAAAGGAGAAAATGAATGTTATGAAGAAGACGATCAGCACACTCTCTATTGCCGCTGTTTCCTGCGCTCTCTTCGGAACCGCCGCTTACGCTCAGCCTCGCATGGATGAGACAATCATTGAACAACGTACCACACGGGAAGTTGTCGAAGAGCCCGTGCGGGTAATCCCAAAGACGAGAGTCTATAGTGGTGAAACGCTGGCCGGCCGCCGTGAAAAGAAAGCGGACGATGCGCTCATCTTCCGGGAAGGCAATGATCGCCGCGCAGTTTTCCGTGATAATGATGGTGAACTCGAGAGCGAGAAGGTACGCGGCTTTATCGGGGAGGAAGACGACTTCAACGATTAATCCGATAGGATTACAAAGCACGTCCGGCTCTCGATGAGTGAGGCCGGAGCAATGTAGAGGCGGCTCCCTGCGGAGTTCAACGACGCAGGTGCCGCCTCATTTTTTTCTGCAGATGAATGACGAATAATGAACGGGACCTGTTCGCTTCGTCATCGGGACTTCGGATTTCCTTCGACATTCGACATTCGACATTCGGATTTCGTCATTCCCCACAGTTGCGCGAACCCGCCATCCGCCCCACATTTCCCGCCCCTTTTCCAAACCACTAAACGCGCGCACATTCACCCATGGTCACCGTCACAGTTCTCGGCAGCGGCAGCTCAGGTAACTGCGCGCTCGTGGAAACACCCAAATGCCGA
>CBINJX010000878.1:0-2865 GCA_966251085.1 uncultured Verrucomicrobiales bacterium | reverse complement strand
TGCGTCTCGCGGCATGGGGGTGAGGAAGGGCCGATCGATGACGCGTTGAAGCCGCTGGGCTTGGAGCGGGTGATCGTCACCATCGTCGGAGGTTTCGCGGCCGCAATCGCCCTCGCCCGGGGCAGCGACCTGATCGCCACCGTCCCCGAGCGACACACGGGAAATCTGCGCCTCGGCATGCACAGCTTCCCCCTCCCCGTCTCCACCCCGGGTTTCACGGTTTCCATGCTCTGGCACCCACGCCTGGATGCCGACCCGGTGCATCGCTGGTTGCGCGGGTGCGTTCGGGAGGCCTGTGGGAAAGGAAAGGGGCGCAAAGGGAGCGTTCCTTGATTTTCACACCGGGCGAACATCCCCTTACATCTCGACGTAAAATTTAAGAATCGACCCTTAGCTCCTACGAACTCCTCATCGGGTTTCTCAACCTTGAGCGACTGGCGCAAGAGCGGCAACCGGATCGTGACCGTTAGGGAAAATCCATGCGTTCTCAAGGCGATCCAAGATGCAGATCGCCTTCCGAAAATTCGAGTTTTTTGCAGTTGCAACGTCGAAACGGTCCCTCAAATAGCCCCGCAGATCCACCGGATTGATTGCTCCTCGGTCGAGCAGCGGAATGTAGTGCAAAACCATATTGGGATCATACGTTGCAACGACCTCGGGAAATAACTTCCCTGCGAGTTTTTTCTTATGATGCTTGTACACGCTATTTCCGAGCACCTCCGGTTTTAGTCGAACCGCTTTATTTAATTGTAGTTGGGAGGCAACGTACTTCGCGTCCGTATCGATTCCGATCTTCTGAAGGTAGTAGAAGACCGGAAAATTTGGAGTCGCCTTGAGCAACCGAGGCAGGATCGTCTTAACCGCTCTTTCGGCGGGAATTCCGTTCAATTCGAAGAGGAAGTCTTCGTAAATATCCACAGCTTCAACGGGAGTGAATCCTTTTTCCGCCAATCGCGATGTCACACCGACGCCGACAACAAATTCAACGGACTTCAAGTCAGTCTCGTCTGTAATGTCCAGCACGGCAACCTTCGTCTGAGACTCCGCAGTGGAAGCGAACTGAACGACCTGTTCTTTTAAGTATCGTAACACGCGGGTCGGGATTTTCCGTTTTACCTGTGTGAGCGCCTGATAGATGGGCAGGTACGTGGAAGCATGGACCATCGTGATGGGGATTGGACCGCCTTCAGCTTTATAAACGGTGCTTTCAATCCTCGGCTCCATAGCAGTTGCGTCATAGCTCACAAATACGAGCCGATCACGGAGGAGCGAGATGTGATCCCCTCCAAGGCAGTTTACAATATTCGTGAGCATCTCCTGAATGTTCGGATCGGAGAGTGAGTAGCCGATGAAGATTACGGGGTGCTCGACGAAGATCGTGACGAGTTTGGCAGCGAGATAATGATTGCGTTTTGTAAACGCTCCGTAGTCCCGATCGGTTAAGACGAGCGACCGAGGCTCCGTGCAGCAACCATGAATTTTGTAAATCTCCGCTACTCCAGTGGGCGATGAGCGGAGGATTGCCCCTTGGCCAATGTAGCGCCTGTAGTCGGGGAAGATCAGTTCCAAGAGCATGTCCCAATTCGTCGTGATTATCCCGTCGATAGTTGCCGATTGGAGAGCGACGATCTCTTCGGGGCGTTGCACTTCGGCAAGAGCCCTTGGTGAAACTCGTTGGAAGTGCTGAGCAATCTCAAGCTTCAACGGATCTGCGAGATCACGGATTTCCCTCATGTGGAGATCGCGTTGAAGGGCAAACTTCGGATCATTGAACCAGTAACCGTGGTAATCTTCAGCAAGCAGGCCAGCAGCCGCAGGATAGTTCTCATGCGCCTTTGATGCGTAAAACTCGAACGGCTTTCCGCATTCGCAGAAGCGACTCAACAATGTTGCCCAATTGTCTGTCCCGATATGTCGTCGGGAGAAGCCGGAGCCCACAAAAAGGAAAGGCGCATTCGATGCCCTCTGAATGATGGTGAGCAACTCATCCTGAAATGCCATAGGAGTGGCTTTTAGGGGAGGCTCATAATTGGAGCAATCCGTCTCTGCATGGGCGACTGCACGAGACCAAGGGGGCGCTCTTGAATTCCACATCGAGGCCAGGTGCGCTTGCCGCCAATGAATTTCATTCCTTCAGACGCCTCAGGCCCGGATCCGCCAGCAGGGTGCGCATCTGAGTAATGACGTTTTCGTTGAGCCGGAGCAGGCGTTCCGAAGCGGGAAGACCTTGGCGGACGAGGACGGAGTTGAACCTTTCGAGATTGGTGAGGACGACGAGTTGCTCCAACGTGGCGTTGTCCCGGAGGTTGCCTTCGGCATCGGGATGGGCGTCGCGCCACTGTTTCGCCGTTTGGCCGAAGAGAGCGACATTCAACAGATTGGCCTCGCTGGCGTAAACGAGGCTGGCCTGGGACTTGGTAACGGCCGGAGGGATCAGAGTCTCTTTGATCGCGTCGGTGTGAATGCGGTAGTTGATCTTTGAGAGGGTGCGCTGGAGGCTCCAATCGAGTTTGAGCCGGTCGTTTTCCTCGTCCTTGAGGCGCTGGAACTCCTTGATCAGGTACAGCTTAAACTCGACGGAAACCCGCGAGGCAAACTCGAAGGCAATGTTCTTGTGGGCGTAGGTGCCGCCGTAGCGACCGGCGCTGGAGCGAATACCTATGGTCCCCGTTTTCTCGATCCATTGTTTGGGGGCAGGACAAAGCTGTTGAGACCGGTCTGAATTCTAATCCCGTCGAATTCGACGGGATTGAGATTGGGGTTGTTGAGCCCCACTCGGAGGGACAAGGCCATTCAGTTCAGCTTTCGTCTGCATTTCATCCCGGCAGGGATGGTGGAGAATAGCCGGGGGTAACACCCCCGGAA
>CBINJX010000877.1:0-2871 GCA_966251085.1 uncultured Verrucomicrobiales bacterium | reverse complement strand
GTACGAGAACTTGGTGGAATCTGTGATCGGCCACTACTTCTTCGAGATCCTGCGAGGCCGTTTGACTGTGCGCGTGGCAATTGGACCCAAGGAAACGGTGCTTTCCAGTGCAACGCTCGAAGATGTCGTGCGAACATGGAATGGCACCAAGGCCTTCGATCGCGAGGAGATGCTTGCAATGCTCAGCTTTGCGCGGGCTGCGATGGCTCACGACCTGCAAGGCTCGGCTCACCTCTCCCTCTGTGACACCGGCGGTCCCCGCTGGAACGATATTGAGCAGCGATTCACGAGCGAAGAGCAGATCACCACAGTCAAGCGCCAATGGCTTTCGGGTGCATTACTCAGCTTCGACGTCCCCGTGCGGGTAAAACTCGAAAACCGAAACGGTCACGGCGAACTCTCTACTTTCCGTGTCTATCTGCAGCGGGAAGAAACATCGGCTCGATGCAGCGAGTGTTTCATTCGAGACGGACTCACCATCTCCGGCATCAGGCAACTCCGCGAACCGGGAGTGCGCTCGCTCGTAATCATTGAGCACACCGCAATCGCGGAACTCCTCGGAGACTCCGAAAACCCGGCGCATACGCACTGGCTCCAGACGACGAAGCACTTCCGGGGCAAGTACAAGCGCGGCCCGACCATCCTTAGCTTCGTCAAACACGCACCGACGCGCCTCGTCAGCTTTCTCAACCGCCGGGATGAGTCGATTGACATGGATCTGCTCCAGCATCTCTTCCATATCCCACTTCCCGAGGGTGAGCAGAAGAAAACGCCGCGAAAGAAGCTCGGTAAAGAAACGATTCCCCCGCCGCCCCCGCCGCCACCACCACCACCACGATACATTACCTGCGAACGGATCGATGGCGGCTTCATACTCCGGCCTAGCCCAAATCCGACCGGCACTCCCCACTCCATCATGGTTCGTCTCGCCTATGAGACGCTTCGCGGAAATCCCTTCAAACAGCATCATCCTGCAGACTTCGACTTCGTTTCGAACTCCAAGGCTTTCACCTACAAAGGCCACGGTGTGGAGCTGGATATGCTGGAGGCGAATCGTTTCCGTGTGAGGATCATGCAACCTGACTTCGAATTGCGGATCACAGGGTTCGATTCACGCCGCGACCTGATCGTCGATGCCCGGGCGGTGTTCCGGAAGGGAGCGCCCGAGGGCGAAGCCGAAGAGTCAGAAGAATTCGAAGAAGAGACTTCCGCCGCCGCATGATCCGCAGGTTCAACTACACAAACCGCCATCGGATTCCCCACGAGTGCATTCACATCGTGGTTCACGAGGAGCGCGATGCCCCCTCCTCATTCACCGCGACTCTCGAGCTTCCAAAGGAGTTCCGGATCCCCAGTGACGCCGCCGTGTGGGTGGAGGCTTATAGCGGGCCCGCTCAGATGAGGTTTTCTTTCGGCCGCGCCGGACAAATCCGCCCGCCTGACGACACGCGTCTCCACCGCTTTCGCCCGGGTGAAAAGGTGCTTTTCCGGGTCAAGGTGGTGGATGAGCAGGACGCCACGCATCGTATCCTTGCATGGGCCGATAAAATCCGGCCGCTCCTGCCGGAGGAGGCCAATGCGGGCCGGCGCAGCATTCTGCCCGTTGAACCGGCTGAACTGGGTGAAAGAATCTGGGCGTTGCGCTGGAATGAGGATGTCCCCGTGCTCCAGCTCAATGCAGGCTTCCGCGAACCGCGCGACATCACGGCGATTGCCCGTACGGACGCCGATTTCATCGCATTGGTTTACCCAGCCGTGATCCGGCAGATCCTTTACACCCTCACGCTCACCAACGAGATTCCGCCTGCAAATGAAGATGAGCGCCATCCGTGGATCGATTTTGCGGAGGTGGCACTCGGGGCCGGGCCGCTGCCTTCCTATCGTGAGGACGACGATCTGTCGCGAGAGGAAGTGAAAGAATGGATTGAACGGGCAGTGAATGGATTCTGCCGTCAGAACGCGGCACTCCGCCGCTACGCGGAAGCGAAAGGAGCCAACACCAATGCCTGAGGAACTACGAGCACTCAATGAGGAAGGCCGTCGTCAGTATCGCGAGTGGCTGGAAAAACTCCGCGACAATCCCGCGCTCCCGGTTCCCGCGACACTTCTCAAAGATCCAGCCTCTTCATTTGCCCCCGTATCTGGACTATCCATTCCTCCCGGACCATTTGCGACGAAGCTGGACCTCGCCACAGCATTGCTACCGATAATCGAACAGGTGGAAAACCGGCGTCTTCCCGAAGATCGCTGGCCTGGAGTGTGGGACGGCCTTGCGTTAGCCTATTTCGATGAAATCTGCCCAGTCGGCTCGGGTGGGAATAGGAGCCTAAAGGCACTGGAGCGCTACATGTTTACAGATGACTACCTCAAGAGGCATCGTCATCGGATTCTTGGCCCGGTATATTTCTACCGATCCTCTGCTGCAGCAGCGCGCTTATTTCTCAGTGGATCGCCGAAAGAAGTCTCGGATCAAGAAGAGCAAATTGGTTCGCGTCAGGAACTTGGAGGAAACGCTTCCGTACTTGATGCACTGGCAAAACTCTATTGGGACTCAGCAAATGAAAGATCCAAACGTGGGTGGGCTCCGAACAGCCAGAAACCGGGAACGCTCCGTCGATTTGTTGTTCTCACTAATCAGCTATCTCGCACATTTGACCTCTCTGCATGCTCACCAGAAGCACTCATCAGCCTCCTGCCAGCAGAATTCGATAAATGGCGAAAAGTGAGTGGCTAGCGGATCGACTTTTGGACATCTGTGATGAAATCTCTAAGAGTCCAAATCCACGCCTGCTGCTTTGCGGTATAGGTGGTGCGGATCGTCTCAGGAACTACGAGCTGCAGATAACTTGCCCGCATGTTTGCGGTGAGCTT
>CBINJX010000876.1:0-2874 GCA_966251085.1 uncultured Verrucomicrobiales bacterium | reverse complement strand
GGCGCTGGTCGATCGTGAACTGGCAAACCTGCTGATCTTCCTCAAGTCTCCCACCATCGTGGCGAAGGCTGTGGAGCAAATGTACACCGCACAGGACGCCAAGGAGGAGGCCTTCTCGGAGGAACACCTGCAGCGCGGCGGTGGTTATGGAAAGGTCGTTGCGGCGATGCAGAAGGAACCGACCCACAAGCAGCAGATCCATTACGCCTTCAACCTGCGCAATGCGACGGCTGGCTGGACACCCGAGCTTCGCGACCGCTATTTCGCATGGTTTGCACAGGCGCGGCAGTGGAAAGGTGGCAACTCCTTCCCGGGCTTCCTTACAAATGCTCGCGATGAGGCGCTGGAGCCAGTGAAGGATTCCACGGAAAAGACACGTCTCCTCACTCTTGCAACGCAGAACAGCGGCCAACTCGCGGAACTGCCCCGTGCAAAAGGCCCTGGCGCCAACTATACGCTGGCCGACTTCCAGGGGCTCACGATCGAGGACCTTCGGAAGCGGGATCTCTCCCATGGCAAGCGGATGTTCCAGGCGGCGCTCTGCGCCTCCTGCCATAAGTTTGGTGGTGAAGGCGGAGTCGGTGGCCCCGATCTCACCGGTGCCGCAGGCCGGTACACCGTGCAGGATCTGCTCGTGGCTATCCTGGACCCGGACAAAGAAGTCTCCGACCAATACGCGTTCACGGAGTTCAAGCTCAAGGACGGCAGCTCGGTCCTCGGCCGTGTCGCCCGTGAGGATAACAAGAACTACCACCTGATCACCTCGTTCCTCGCTCCGGACACCCATGTTCCCCTGGCAAAGGGTAACGTGAAAGCGCAGACGCTCTCGAAGACGTCGCCGATGATGGCCGGGCTGATGAACAGCCTCAACCGCGAGGAAGCCCTGGATCTGCTGGGCTATCTGCTGAGCGGGACGAAATAACGTCGTAGCGGAATAATCACAAAACCCGGCGGTCAGGCGCTCACGTCGCCTGCCGCCGGGTTTTTGCGTGTATGGAACACGCCTCTGTTCGATGACAAACGCTGAGCGCTGACATCACGGAGTACACATCGCTCATCTTTTGGACGCGGTTACCTGCCGCCTTAGCCCCTTGCAAAGCGGTGTCGCGTTCCGCAGTCGCGGGACTGAGCACCGCACTCCAAAAGCATCTGTTAAAAAAAAGGCCCGCCCGGGTGTCATGAAAAGGCAATCTCCACCAGGAGATACGCCACCGGGCGGGCGTCTCCACACGCGGAATCGGAGCATGCAGCACGCGCGGTTGCGAGACTTCTTTTAAATAGTTGCAAGCCAAGGGGCTGCACCCAATTCCGGCGCCTTCATCCGGAAGTGCGCTAATCTGTGATGGCAGAGTTCTACGCCCCATTTCCACCTGCTTCTAACTATCAGGGATCACTCCTAGACAACGTTCAGTCCCGCGCGCAGGTCAACGCAGCTACGATGTGTCAGGTTGGGTATGAGCAACTTCAGTTTAGTGCCGCCAATCCGCCCCGGCATGCGGGTGAGAACGAGAAACTATTTCCCGAACTTGCTTCCGAAAGGACTCGCAGCTGACTGCGAGGTGGAAGTCCTCCGGGCTGATCCCGACGGATGTCTTGTCCGCGACCTCCATGGTCGTGAGTGGTTGGTGAATCTCTTCTCACTCGATCCGGGACATTACGTCTGGGTAGATGGCCATTGGGAACCCGACAAGGAACGGAAGGCGAGCTGAGGCGCGGGTAACGCTTAGGGAGCAGGCTCGGGAATAGAGCCTGCCGGGGTGACATCGGGAGTCACGGGGCGCGAATTTTTACTCCTTCTCCCAGCGGGAAAAGGAAGAGGAGCCGGAAATATTCTTCTCTGGGCCGGCGTCTCAAACGCGGAGAGCAGACAATTGGATCGAAGCCACTGGACAGGCTGCGCGCATACACCAGATTGCGTGGTCGATCCCGAGCCTTTACCAGATCTGCACGATGTTTGTCCCTGAATCCGCAACTTCCCTGATTTCAGCAGGACGCTACTTTCGCTGAAGTCATGGCTGGAAACGAAAGCGAAGCTCATCTCGGACTGAAACGCCTTTCATTGGCATGGGCACAGCGTCATGGATTCCGGATTGCCGCCGCGGAAGTTTCCGTTCCGAGCCTGGGAGGATGCCGCCTCGATGCTGCGGCATACCGGGCGGAGTTTACCCAGCAGCGAGACAAGGTGACCAAACGCTCGGTGAAGATGCCTTGTCTCGGTGCCACTGCGATTTTTGAGTGCAAGAGCAGCCGGGCCGATTTCCTGAAGGATTCACGCTGCGAAGAGAGGATCGCCGCGCGGCTCCAGAAGCTCCATGAGCTACGGGCGCTCTACGAGGCATCGATGCAGACGCATTTCCCCACATTGCGTCAGGGGGAGTCGCTGTTTCCGGAGTTCGACATCTACTCCTTCGAAGCTGCCGGTTTTGAACCGTACGACAAGATCCTGGCACAGATTAAGACCCTTTCACGCCGGCTGCATGCACAGACCAAGTTCGACAAGCTGCTGCGCTGGAAAGCGGCCAACGTGCATTATGTCGTCGCGGATCCGGGCGTGGTCCGCACCCATGAACTTCCCGCCGGATGGGGACTGCTGGTGCGCAAGGAACAGGCGCTGGATGTCGTGGTGAAAGCCGTATGGCAGGAGGCATCCGAACACAGCCGCTGGCAGCTTTTTCTGCGGATCGCCCTCTGCGGCACCCGGGCTATCAACAAACATCACGAGATTGATGCACTCACGTTCGACAACGTGCTCCCTGATAGGCAAACCGGACTTTTCTCGTGATTGCTTTGTGATTTCACCCTGCTAGAGGAGTGCGCCATGTCCAACGTTCCCAATCCGCAAGCCCAGCCAGGAATGAATCTGCAGATCCGTTA
>CBINJX010000875.1:0-2891 GCA_966251085.1 uncultured Verrucomicrobiales bacterium | reverse complement strand
AAGCTCCCTCAGGTTCTCCGCAAAGACGCGGATTGCTTCTTCATCCGCACGCTTCTTGAAATGCATCCGCGCCTCGCCCTCCATCGCGAAGCCGAGCAGCCGCTTGTAGCAATCGTGCACCGCGGCCCGGACCTCCTGTGCCGCCGGGGAGTTGTTTTTCACGAAAAGCCGCTCCAGCACGGCGAGCGCGTCCTCCTCCGGCGGAGTGAGTCGAGTGAATAGAAAACCTTCACTCTCACCGCGGCGCATGGCGAGGATACGATGCGACGGCGCTTTCTCCGCCGGCTCGCTCCAGTCGAAATAATCTTTGTACTTGGCCCCTTCCTCCTCTTTCCCGGCCACCACCTTGGAGCGGATCGTTCCCTTTTCCACATACAGGGCGCGCAACCTGGCGCGTGCCTCGGCATCGTCGTTAATCCGCTCGGCAATGATGTCGCGAGCACCTGCCAGCGCTTCCGTCGTACTCTCGATCTTTGCAGCGCCTTTGTCCGTCTGATACTCGCGGCCGACGTACTCCTGGGCGGCTGCCTGGGGATTTGTTCCGGTTTCCTGGGACCAGAGCAGCTCTGCCAGCGGATCGAGTCCCTTTTCCTTGGCGATGGTTGCGCGGGTGCGCTTTTTCGGACGGAAGGGAAGATAGATATCCTCGAGCGTGGACAACGTCTCAGCAGCCTCGATCTTCGCTTCCAGTTCTGTCGTGAGGAGGTTCCGCTCTTTCAGGGAGGAGACGATCGATTCACGCCGTTTATCCAACTCTGCCAGCTGCTCGAGTCGGTCTCGAATCGCCGTGATCTGCACCTCGTCCAGCTCTCCGGTCTTTTCCTTCCGGTACCGGGCAATGAAGGGGACCGTGGCCCCTTCCTCGATGAGAACCGCCGTGGCCGCTACCTGTCGGGGCTGAAGCCCGAGCTCCTTCGTGATTTTAACTACGTGCTTTTCGATCATGACTCCATGTTGAGAGAGGGGCGGAAATCATGGTCCTGAACGGGCTGTAGTCAATGGCCGGAAGCGTAGGTGATCCCCGTAGAATGACAGGAGAGAGGAGGGGAATGACGAAATCCGAATGACGAATGACGAAGGAAGTCCAAAGCTCCAATGACGAACGAGCTTTCCATCAGGGGATCGCCTTCGAAGTTCGGGCTTCGTCATTCTTTCGTCATTCATCATTCGAACTTCATCATTTCCCCTCATCGTCCACTCTGGCTTGTCGTGCAGAAAAACGCCTGCCAACCTCCGCGCCGTGTCTGCCAGGACGTACGACTGCCCCCAGTGTGGCGCACCAGTGAGTTTCCATTCGAGTATCACGGTTTTTGCCGTGTGTTCCTTCTGTCGCTCGATGGTGGTGCGCAAGGACTCCGGTGTGGAACGACTCGGCGAGATGGCCGAGCTTCCGCCGGATCTCAGTCCGCTCCAGATCGGCACCCGCGGTGAATGGCAGGGCCAATCTTTCGAGCTGATCGGTCGCGTCCGCGTGGCCTACGATCAGGGGAGCTGGACGGAGTGGTGTGCGCTTTTCCCGAACGACCGGATTGGCTGGTTGGCCGAGACACAGGGCTACTTCATGGTCACCTCCCAAGCCGATGGTGCAGATGAGGTGCCAAAGGATCTCAGACAGCAGAAAGCCGGCTATTCATTCCGCCTTGCCAATCATTCCTGGCGCTTAAGCGACGTGAAGCAGGTTGTCTGTCTAGCTGTGGAAGGCGAACTGCCGTACGCAGCCCCGCCGCGCTCGCGAAGGGTGAATGCGGATTTCACCGGCACTGGTGCCGCGTGCGGGACGATCGAATTTCACGAGAACGCGTCAGAGGTTTACCTCGGCGAATATGCGGAGTTTGAGCAGCTCAATTTCAGCAATCTCCGACCGGTGCCCGGTTGGACCGCTGATGTGGAGCAGATCCGGCATCAGACACGGGCGCTGAATTGCCCGAACTGTGGCGCTCCCGTGGAAATCCGGGCAGCGGGGCAGACGCAGTCCGCAGTCTGCGGTTCCTGCGGAACACTCATCGATACGGCGAATCCGGAGCTGAGTGTGATCAATATCGCCAATAAGAAGATCCGTGAGGCGATGGAGCAGGCCACGGCTCTGATCCCGATTGGCACCCGCGGTAGGCTCCGCGGACAGGAATGGGAGGTGATCGGTCTCCAGATGCGTGCCGACAAATACAGCAGATGGACTGAGTATCTGCTCTTCAATCCATGGCACGGATTCCGATGGCTGGTGAATTTTAAAGGGCACTGGGCCTTTATCTGGCCGGTGATGGGCACACCCCAGACGCTGGGAGGGCAAAGGGCGCGTCATGACAACACGACCTTCGATCTTTTCGCCCGTGAGACAGCGGAGACCCGTGTCGTTCTTGGCGAGTTTTATTGGAAAGTCCGGCGCGGTGAAGTCGCACACGTGAGCGACTATGTTAAGCCACCCCGGATTCTCTCATGGGAAACTTACCCCGGTTTGAACGAACACACCTGGTCCGAGGGCGAGTATATTGAGCCGAAGGAGATCCGGGATGGTTTTGGGCTAAAAAAGGTGCCCTCCCCGGTCGGGATCTATCTGAACCAGCCGAATCCATGGGCTCGCCGCTGGAGAGGAATTCAAGGCTGGGTGCTGCTCTTCGTGGCGCTGTTCATCGGCATCCAGTTCCTGTTTTTCGCTGCAGGAGAGCGGAAGGCGCTCTGGAAGGGTGTATTCACATTCGACCGCAATTCCCCCACAAAGATCGTGACCACACCGACGTTCCGGGTGAATGCCCAGCAGCCGCTAGGCATCGAGGTCTTCGCTGATGTGGACAACAACTGGATCGGCTTCGATGCGGAGCTGATCAACGCGAAGACCAACCTCGCATATCCCGTCGGAATCGGCGTGGAGTACTATCACGGCTACTTGGATGGAG
>CBINJX010000874.1:0-2893 GCA_966251085.1 uncultured Verrucomicrobiales bacterium | reverse complement strand
GTGCCGTTGACCCATAACATTTCGAAGTAGCTCTTCCCGTCCGCGACCTCCGGCAGATGCACGGTCCAGACCCCATCCGCTCCGGATTTGAAGCCAGTGATCTTGCGTCCACCAACAAAAACCGGCTTCGCACCCGGAGCAGCTTCGTAGGTGACATTTCCATCCTCCGGCCCGAATACCACCGGCTCCAGCAGCGGATATGTTCCATCGCCAAACCGCACCACGATCGGCTCCTTATCACCAGCCGCACGAGCCCGCCGCACCGCATCTCGGGCCGAGAGAAGAGAGTCCACCGGCGTGCCCGGCTTTACATCGATCGTAGTCGCGGATGCAGTGAGCGCCGCGAGCAGGCTGCAGACAAAGGGGAGAAGTCGCATTGCGAGGAACAGCGTGAGCATGTTCCCGAGCGAGAGAAAAGCCTGCGCTCCGATAAACGGGGCGCTTTTGGAGTGCGGCGGCAAGCGAAGGCGAAGATGGGGCGCGACGCCGCTTTGCCGGGGGAAAGGCGGTGGGGAGCAGGAGGCAGAGAACCGAGCCTGAACGGAAAACGCGGCTGTCAAATGACGCGCCGCCTGCCCTCAGCTAACGGTTCACGAACTGATCGACTGGAGTGAGTGGCGCGATCGCGGCATGGTCCAGTGGGTGGGAGCAGCGAGCTGATACTCGTGGACGTTCGGCTGACCGAGGTGGTTGCGTTGCGGTCATTGGCTCAAAGCTCTTGCAGCTCGTAGGTGCCAATGTCGGTGCCTTTCATTTTCGTAATCCGTGTTCGGACATCTCGGATATGAATGGTTTTCGCCTTCCATTTGGACACCGCGAGGAACTCTTCGTTTAAGTCTTCATCGTAAATCACCCAATTGTGCCAGCCTCCGCTGGAAGCAAGGCCAACGATCACAAAGCGTCCTTGCTGAAGTTCCGAGCGGATCGTTGCGAAAAGCTTTTCTAGCGGAAAATTGTCATCTCTGGGGAGCCAGAACTGCAAACGAAAGGTGACGCCGTTGAACGTCTTGCCGTCGAAATTCTGAAAGCTTCCGGGGGTCTTCCATTGGTCCTGCTGGTCGTAGTAGGAGAGGGGCACGCGCCCCAACAATTTCAGAACCATTTCCACAGAGCTTGGAACGCACGTATCGTCGTAACGTTGGGCGTGTGAATCGATGATCGAGCCATCGAATTTGGTCAGATGTTTCCGCGCAGTCTCCGCGGTGGCACGTGCTCCGAGGTCCGCTGGAAGCTCCTTATAACTGGGAGGGCGCCAGCATCCGCTGAGGATGAGAACAAAAACGATTGCGAAGAACTTGGCGGATCTCATTGGGTCCGGGTAGCGACTCCTAGCGTTTCAGAACTCTGCGAACGGCAAGCTGGCGCGGCGGATGCCGGGCTGCGGTGGTTCGTCGCATCCGGCGTGCCTGCGCAGGCGGTTCGCAGGAGTGATGTGGTTAAGCGCTTTGGTCATGACTGATAAGCGGGTAAATCGTGCCCGAAGTGAGACGGTAACGCTGCGCCGTTCGGGACATGTGAGGTTGGTCGTTGAGGACCATCAACTCGCCGTAGGAATCGTGAGCCGCCTCTGCCACGGTACGAAAGAGTTGTGTGACAGCCTCAATGCCGGAGTCGATGTAACCGTGAAGGAAGATCGTCTGCATGGAGTTGACGGTTTCTGCGAACCCGACCGAGTGGCCGTCCTCGGGAAGAAAGGATGCGAGTTCATCAGCGAGTCGCCCACGCACCGAATGCCACTCATCGTCCGTCCAATTAGGATCGTTTGAGCAGAGGACGATCCACCCATGGTACTCCGTCATTTGAATGCGTACACTGGTCAGCAGCGCTTAACTTGTTAATAAACGACAGAACGTTGTATAGCGCTGTCGATGTTGAGGTGAACCGAAGAAGATCGTAGCCGGGAATGGACACCCGCTCCGGCTAGTGCTGCCACCGATGATTGCCGCTTTCTTTTCTCGTAGCTCTTCATCGCAAAAACCTATCTAGAGAGCACAGGTACAGCCCGGGTGGTTCTGACGCAAGCCAGAAGCGATCCACAGTAAGGTAAGGGGGAGGGGGCGTTCTCTCGTTGTATATCACGGAGATATTTTCTGACACCCTCACCTCAGGTCCCTCATTCGTTCAGAAGAAAAAACATCCTCTCTCTTCCATTGTTCTCATCCGACAAATGAACCTCGAGTCTGTTTTGAGTTGAGAGTTGAGAGCCGCGGAATGGAAGATCAGCACTGGTTCGCGTGGCGGCACTTTTATGCGAAGTACTCGAGCGTCCTCTGGGAAACGTGCGTGCGCTCAGGGCCCGACGGAAGCCGAGGGTGGTCACTGCGCCTTCACGGGGTGAGGTGGCACGGATCTTTTCGGAGATAGAGAGCAGGGTCGAGGAGCCCGGGGATTACCCGCTGCGGCTCATTGTGAAGCTGCTCTATGGGTGCGGGCTACGGGTTACCGAACCGCTCAACCTGAGGATCAAAGACGTCGATCTGGAGAACAGCAGGCTGGTGATCCGGGATGCGAAAGGAGGGAAAGATCGCGTGGTGCCTCTGCCGTGCTCGCTGGTTCCTGCCATCCAGGAGCAGATCAGGAAAGCGCAGAAGATGTGGATGCGAGATCGGCAAAGGGAGATCGCGGTACCTTTGCCCGGAGCGCTGGATCGCAAGTACCCGAATGCGGGGAAGAGCTGGGCGTGGTACTGGCTGTTCCCCGCTCAGCGGCCGTGCAAACATCCACGAACGGGGAAGGTGGTGCGGTGGCGAGTGCATGAGGTCAATGTGCAGAGAGCCGTACGGGAGGCGGCGAAGAAGTGTGGACTGGACGCGCATGTCACTCCGCATGTGCTGCGGCATGCATTTGCCACGCACTCCCTTCAGCAGGGTGCGAACGTACGGGATGTGCAGGA
>CBINJX010000873.1:0-2899 GCA_966251085.1 uncultured Verrucomicrobiales bacterium | reverse complement strand
GTTTGGTCCAACCCGGGCGCGGGCAGAGCTTTTCGATCCAGTTTGCCGTTGGCCGTCAACGGCATCGCGTCCAGTACTACAAACGCCGCCGGCACCATGTAGTCCGGCAGTGCCTGCTTCAGGTATTGCCGCAACTCGCTGCCGTTTACTTCACTCCGCCCCACCACGTACGCAATCAACTGCAAGTGACTGTTGCCTGCGGCCGGCCGCGCCACCACCACTGTCTCCGCCACTGCCTCGTGCCCCCGCAACGCCGCTTCCACTTCTCCCAACTCGATCCGGAACCCCCGGATCTTCACCTGCTCGTCCAGCCGTCCCAGATACTCTATCTCCCCATTCCGCAGCCGCCGCGCCAGGTCTCCCGTGCGATAGCTGCGCCCACCCGGCTCCCCACCGAAGGCGTTCGGCACAAACCGTTCTGCCGTCAGTTCCGCTCGTTCGTGATAGCCACGCCCTACTCCCACCCCGCTCAAGTACAACTCCCCACTCACTCCCACCGGCGCCAGCTGTCCCGCTTCATCCACAATGTGCATTTGCAGGTTCGCTATCGGCCGCCCGATCGGCACCGTCCCCAACTCCTCGTCCGCACTGCTGCACCGCCAGTAGCTCACGTCAATGGCCGCTTCCGTCGGCCCATACAGGTTGTGCAACGCCGCTCCACTGCTCGCCAGGAACCGCCGCTCTAATTCCAGCGACAATGCTTCCCCACTACAGAACACCTGCCGCAAACTCCCACATCGCTCCAGCCCGCCCGCCTCCAACAGCACCTGCAACAGCGACGGCACGAAATGCACCGTCGTCACCTGCTGCGCCCTCATCGTCTCTACCAGATACTCACTGTCTCGTTCTCCACCAGGCCGCGCCAGCACCAGTCGCGCGCCCGTCAGCAACGGCCAGAAAAACTCCCACACCGACACGTCAAAACTGAACCCCGTCTTCTGCAACACCGCATCCCCACTCCCCAACTGATACTGCTCCTGCATCCATAACAGCCGGTTGCGCACCCCGCCCTGCGTGTTCATCGCTCCCTTCGGTTGCCCCGTCGACCCCGAGGTGTAGATCACGTAAGCCAGCTGCTGCGCATCACTCTCATTCCCCACATTCGCTTTACTCTCGGCCCCGATCGCCTCGGCGGCCTCTGCCAGGCTGACCACTGCCGCACCAGAATCCGCCGCCACTTCCAGCCATGGCGCTTCCGTCAGCAGCACCGTCACGCCCGCATCGCGCATCATGTAACGCAACCGCTCCGCCGGATAATGGGGATCCAGCGGCACGTAGGCACCCCCTGCCTTCAACACTCCCAGTAACGCCACCACCAGCGCCGGCGAACGCTCCAGCATCACCCCCACCAGCACCTCCGGCCCTACTCCCAGCCGTCGCAGGTAATGCGCCAGCTGATTCGCACGCCCGTTCAACTCCTCGTAACTCAGTGTCTCCTGCTCCCACACCACCGCCACCTGCTCCGGCGTTCGCTTCACCTGCGCTTCAAACAACTCCTGGATGCTCTCCGCGCCTTTATACACGCGCTCCGTTCGATTCCACTCCTCCACGATCTGCGCTCGCTCCGCCGCCGGCAATAACTCGAGTTGCGAGATGCGCCGTTCCGGATGCTGCACCGCGTCGCCCAACAGCGTTTGGAAGTGCGTGGCAAGCCGCTCGATTGTCTCGGTCTCAAACAGATCGCTGCTGTATTCCAACCATCCCTTCAATCCTTCCGGTCCTTCAGCCAAATCCAGGGTCAGATCAAACTTCGCCGTCCCACCGTCAAGATGGATAGGCCGCAGCTTCAACCCCGCAAACTCCAGGCTCGGCGCCGGCGTGTTTTGCAGAATGAACATCACCTGAAACAGCGGATTCCGATCACCCTGCCGCTCCGGTTGCAGCGCTTCCAATAACATTTCGACTGGAATCTCCTGGTTGCTGTAAGCATCCAGAGTTACCTGGCGGACGCGACCAAGCAGTTCACGAAAGCTGGGGTCACCGGATAGATCGGATCGCAGCACGAGTGTGTTCAGAAAAAACCCAATCAACCCTTCAGTCTCGAGCCAATTACGACCCGCGATCGAGGAACCAACCGTTATGTCGTCTTGTTTGCTGTAGCGGAATAGCAACGTCTTGAACGCAGCGAGCAACACCATGAAAAGTGTCGCGTGTTCTTGTCGCGCAAGAGTCCTAAGGTCTTCAGTCAAACTGGGGGGAAACTCGAGAAAGTATTTGGCGCCCGCGGAGGTCCGGGTATGGTGGCGAGAATGGTCGGAAGGCAACTCGACTACGGAGTGGTTTCCGGCGAGTTGCTTTTTCCAATAGGCAAGTTGTTGCTGAAGGACACCTTCCTGCAAACGATCTTTTTGCCACAACGCGTAATCGGCGTACTGAATGGGAAGCTCAGCAAGGGGCGAAGGACGACCGTTAGTGAACGCCTCATACAGCGACGCCAATTCGTTGATGAATACGGCGATGGACCATCCATCGGAAATGATGTGATGCATGATAACTACGAACACATACTCCTGGTCGCCGGTGCGCAGTAGAGCGGTTCGCAGCAGTGGTCCATGGAGGAGATCGAATGGCTGTCCAGCCTCCCTGGTGACGAGCGCTCGCGCCTCGGCCATCGGATCCGACCAGTAGCGTAGATCACAGGCGAACAGCTTCAGCCTGAGTTCCGGATAGATTACCTGCGACGGCCTGCCATCTTCAGAAGTGAAAGTGGTCCGCAGTGACTCGTGCCTGCGCACAATTTCGTTCAGACACTGCTCGAGCACTGAGGCATCAACTGCGCCGGTAAGGTGCAGAGCAATGGGAATGTTGTACGCCGGATCGCCTGGTTTGAACTGGTCCAAAAACCAGAGACGTTGTTGCGCGAATGAACAGGGGTTTACATCGACTTCTTGATTCATCT
>CBINJX010000872.1:0-2900 GCA_966251085.1 uncultured Verrucomicrobiales bacterium | reverse complement strand
TAGTACCACACGGGCACCACCACATAACGGTCGTAATCGATCCGCGTGTAGCTCCGTGTCGCGACCTCAGGCACGGCTCGCATTCCCTCCGAAGTAGAAGGTGAAGAAGCTCCGTCCCTCACGATCGATCCCGGCGGATACATGCCCGAGCGTATGCTCCCGCGACTCTTCGTAGAACCGGCGGAACTGCTCGCGCGAGATCGCGAAATGACGGCAGGCAGCCGCGAGAATCGGATAGATCTCCGAAAGCTGCAGCTGTGCGGAGTAGAGATTCAGGTCGAAGGAGACGCGCGGATTTCCTTCCTCGGTGACCTCCACATACAGCAGCTTCGCCGAGCCAGTACGGTCGGCGGCGAGATCGAGAATATCGCGGCAGAATCCTAGCACTGGCGCGTGTGCAGGGCCTTGCAGCGTCTCGGCCATCTTCGCCTGCATCGCCTCGGGTGTCAGACCCGGGTGCGCGATGTAGCGCGTCATGGCATGACGCTCCGGAGCCGCCGGGTCCCACTTGTATCCGAGATAAAGCAGATGCGGCTCCGAGGAACCGCGTCCGGAAAGCGCATTCGCCAGCGTGCCGGCTGTCTCCAGGTAAAACTTCAGCACAGAACCGCTCTCGTTTTCCTCGAAACCGAAGTGCAGAAAGTCGGCTTCCGCTATTCCCTGCCTCGCATCCGCGGCGAAGAGTTCCGGCATACCGAGCCGCTTGAACATCACCGGCAGCCGGATCGTCGCCGCCGCGCCGAGCGCCGCCTTTGGCATGCTGAGCAGGAAGCGGTTCGGGAGAAAGGTCCCGGGCATCAGCTTGCACGAACGCTCCACTTCCAGCGGAGTATTCAGACCGCGGACCAGCTCCAGCAGCAGCGCGCCGCGTTCCGGAAGTTCCGCCGGGAGCAGGGGAGCTTTGGGACGGACTCCGTCGAGCGGTTCCGAACCGGGCAGTGCCTGATAACCATTCGTGATCGCGCCGTACCGGCTCTCGTATTCCGTCAGAGTCCGGCCGAGCAGATCCCGCAGCAGCTTTGCCGCGACCGGCCGGAGCTGGACGCGATTGCGGAGGTGCACGGTGAGTTCCGGTTGCCCGACATACGGTTCACTGGAACCGAAGAGCAGCGTCACCTCCTCCTCTGAACTCGCGACATTGCAGAAGTTCAGATCCCGGACTTCGTAAACGGTGGAATCGTCCCAACGCACTTGGGGCTGAGTGGAATCGTCTCGGGTGCTCATGCGGTAACAGGCCGGGAAGGTGACCGCAAATCGACATTTCTCCAGTGAGAAGTTTCAGGCGTGGCTGAACGGGGCTCGCCACCGCACTCTAAAAGCGCCCCGTGTTTCGACAGTCCGCCTTACGCCTCCGGCGCGCTCTCTTCCGCAGTCGCTCCGGTGGAGGGCAGCTCCTTGATCCGCAGATTCCGCCACTCGGTGGGAGAGCCTTCGCTCTCGAGGCCGATGTATCCCTTACGCCAGACGCACTTCTCGCCGCCGCTCACTTCCTTTCCGTTCACGTGCAGACGGATCACGCCGTCATTGCACTCGATCCGGTAGTGATTCCACTCCGGCGAAGGTTTGCTGCGGCGCTCTTTCGGGAAGCTGCGCATTCCCTTGCTGGGCGGGAACGGTTTCATCGTCGCGCCGTGGATCGCGAAGACATCACCGTGTGTCGTATGATTCTCAGTATTCCCGTAGCCGTGATCAAGCACCTGCACCTCGATCGATCGCAGGAACGGCACGCCTGGCGCGGCTTGCGGTGAGGCCCAGATGAAGATCCCCGCGTTGCCGCCGGGTTTCAGGTGACGCCACTCCACCTCCATGATGAAGTTCTCGTATTGCTTCTCCGTCCGGAGCGCGCCGATCGGCTTGCCAGTACAGGTGATGATGCCATCCTTCACCCCCCAGGTGTCCGGGTGGCAGTTGACATTCACCCAGCCGGAGAGATCCCGGCCGTTGAACATAGGGGTGAACCCTTCTTCTTCCTTCTCTGCGGCGACGACAGTCGCGATTGCGGCAGAGGTGAAGAGGGCGAGGATCGTGGGGAGAACACGCAGCTTCATGGGAGAAGTGTGAGGAGGATTTTTCCCGATTGCGAACCCGGAGTGCGTTTTCTGCCCGGTGTCAGAAGATATCGCCGGGCATCAAATAACTCCGGATCTCTCCCAAAACCCGGGCCACGCGCCTTTTTCGTCGGGCCACCGGCTTTGCCTGGCGTGCGCCCGACGATTTGAATCCGGCGCCCGGGAAAAAACGCCGGGCGCCCGAAAGACAAAGGTGGTAGCCCGGCCGATCGAGCCGGTGGCCGGACGATCCAAGGCAGGCGCCGGGCGGTTGGCTCCGGTGGCCCGGCGTTTTTCGCCGGTGGCCAAGGTCCCAGAGGTGGGAGTCCGATCCGAAAGGGTGTGCGACCCGAGGCAAAAGGTAGGCGCACACCTTTCAAAGGTATGCACCACCCATTATCACGCGGGTGTAAAATATTTTACACAATGTGTACGCTTTTTTGCTCTGCCCCGCCTGATAGGTGCTGAACCACCGCCTCCTGTGTAAGCGGAATCGATTGGAATTGTGATCGCCTCCAACAGGCGCGACATTTGACCTGCTTCCAATGAACGCGGCACTTGTAAGACGCCTTTTCTCAGCTATCCACAACGGATCTCCGGATGATGTGGAAGCTCTGTGCCGTCGTATTGTGGAGGATGAGCGCCAGCGTGGCCACTTGCGAGTTGCGGAGGATTTAGAGCGTGTTCTTGAGGCCAAGCGATCATCCAATGATCGCGCCATATCTCGGCATTCATCAGAGCTATCGCCACTGCCGCTGAACAAACGGGAATCAGCTCCACTTGTCCATGTAGTCCCTCATTCAGAACTGCGGCATCACATGGTTCTGCCGGAGACTGTTGAAGTACGGTTCC
>CBINJX010000871.1:0-2903 GCA_966251085.1 uncultured Verrucomicrobiales bacterium | reverse complement strand
ACTCTCCACGCGCCCTCCCGGCGGTCGGCGGCGCGACCGCCCTACCGCCGGGAGGCGGAGCCGAAAGTCAGTGCTCCATTTCACTGCCGCACACTCACCCGTTCTGATCGGCCGGTGCACGTCCCTCAACCCTCAGCACTCAACCCTCAACCTTCAGGAGAACTTAATCACGATCTTCCCGAAATGGGAGGCGCTCTCCATGTGTTGCAACGATTCGCGCGCCTGTTCAAAGGCGAACGTCTTGTCGATCACCGGCTGAAGGCGGTTCACGGAAATGGCGCGGTTCATCTCTTCAAACATCTGGCGTGAGCCGACGAAGATTCCCTGCAGCCGGATGCTCTTCATGAGTACACGCATCGGATCGAGCCCGCCGCCTTGGGCCAGGACACCGATTACGGCGACTGTTCCCGCCATTCGGACAGAATTGATCGACTTCGGCAGGGTGCCCGCGCCGCCGACCTCGACCACGTGATCCACGCCGACGCCATTTGTCAGCCGCAGTATTTCTTTGTCCCACTCCGGAGTCGTCTTGTAGTTGATCGTCTCATCGGCGCCGAGTTCACGAGCACGGGCGAGCTTTTCGTCGCTGCTCGACGTGGCGATGACCCGCGCTCCGTGCAGCTTGGCGAACTGCAGGGCAAAAAGCGAAACGCCCCCGGTCCCCAGTGTCAGCACCGTCTCACCCGCCTTCAGATTGCCGACATTCACCAGCGCATGCCAGGCCGTCACCGCAGCGCACGGCAGCGTGGCGGCTTCCTCGTAAGAAAGATGATCCGGGATGCGGACCAGCCCGTTCTCATGGAATGCACCATACTCCCGCAGCACACCATCCAGCCCGCCACCGCCGAGGGCAGAGTCGGCCTTCTCCGGTGTGCATCCTCCCTCCTGCCATGCCTGCATGAAGATCGGGCAGACCCTGTCGCCCACTTTCCACTGCGTCACCTCGCTGCCTACGGCGGTCACCTCGCCTGCACCGTCTGAGAGCGGAATGGCGGGGAGCTGCGGATGCGGATTGTAAACGCCCCAGGCGAAGAGCAGGTCGCGGTAGTTCAGCGAAGCCGCATGAAACTTCACGACGACTTCGTGTGCACCCGGACGAGGCTCCTCGCGCTCGCTGAGGGTGAGGTTCTCGAGTCCGAGCTGCCGGTATTCGTAAGCTTTCATAAGATCGTCTCAATTCACAAAACGATGATCACTGGTTTCAAGCAGTCCCACTGAATCGCAGCAGATGGCTGAGACGACTTATAGTCGTTTGTTTGGCCGCTGAATTTACCGGCATGCCCATGGCGGCGCGGCCTCTGGTGTTTCCTGCTCCTCCCTTCGTTTACTTTTATCCGATGTCTTCCAGATACCTGAGCCTCACCCCTTCCACAGTTCATCCTGGAATTCGCCCCTCGCACCGGGTTCCCGGTGGCCGATGCACCAATAGCGGTCCGCCGCTCCGATATTTATTAAAAAGGACGCGTCTCACCCAGCTGCATCGCCCAAGTGGATTGCAGTCGGGGAATACTGGCGCATCGGAGAAAGGAGCAGCGAATGGCTGTACAAACCGCACCACATAAGCCACCCACTCGACAAAGCGACGAGGCAACGATCGACGAGCTCCAGTTGGCGCTCGATCAGGGTATGGCGCTTCAGGAAGCTTTTCAGCACATGACGAAGGAGGTCGCCAATGATGGAAACGAGGTTTCCGCCGGCGATTATCATATCGGCTATGCCGTGGAGGAAGCCGAGGGAATGTATCAAATGAGCAACGGCAAACTCGAGTGGATGGAGCCGGAGGAGAAAAACGTGCACCTCGAGATCTCAGTGCGCGACGGGGCCGATGGTCGCTTCGTGCCGGCCCTGAAAGTTCACGCCACACTCATCGATGAGGGCGGCAGGGAGATCGGCACCCATGAGCAGCCTTTTCTGTGGCATCCGTGGCTCTATCACTACGGACGTAATTGGAACGTGCCGGGGGATGGAAATTACACCCTGCGCGTGCACATCGATCCGCCGGAGTTTGGACGTCACGATAAGAAAAACGGACTCCGCTACATGGAGCCTGTGGACGTGGAGTTTACGAACGTGAAGATTAAAACCGGGAGCAAGTAGGATCTACGGTCCCGATCCGTTCGGGACCGGTGAGCTTCCTTTGAAAATATCATGAGCACGGAGAAGAAGAGCGAAGCGGAAGAGAGGAGAGAAAATGCAGAGCGGATCCGGGAGGCAGAGCAGGCGCTCCCCCGGGAGGCAACTGCCTTTGGAAATCCGCCGCAACCTTCGGTGAACCCGCCACCCAAAGCCCCGGAATCGGACGACGAGAAGCAATGATTCCGGTTCGAAATATAATCTAACCCGTCACGAAGTTAACCATGCCACGAGGAGCCAGTCCCAAACGCGAACGCGAGTACAAGAAACTCGAGAGCCGGTTCAAGCAGGAAGGACGCTACAAAGGACGCGAGGAAGAAGTAGCCGCGCGTATTGTCAATAAACAGCGCAAGCAGTACGGCGAGACCAAGGGGGAGAAGCAGAAAGACAAGGAAGGCAAATCGCCGGATCGCAATCTTCCGATCTCGAGTTATCAGCACAAGACGGTGCCGCAGATCTCCAGGGAACTCAGCTCGCTTTCGCGCAAGGAAGTGCAGCAGATCAAGAGCTACGAGCGCAGCCACAAGAACCGCAAGACGCTCGTCGAGAGGTTGGAGAGTGCGTTGAGTGAGAGGTGATCCGCCTATGCTGCGAGCAGCTTCAGCGCGACGCGATCCGGGTGACGGCACTAGACGAGCGGAGCGTGTGAAGGCGGGAAGAGAGTGCTCAGTGCTCAGATGTGAGCGCAAAAGGTCGCTTCAACAAAAACGGATACTCTGATTCCCAGTCACTCCATCCCGGAGGGATACCAGGAAGGTAGCCGGTGGTCG
>CBINJX010000870.1:0-2910 GCA_966251085.1 uncultured Verrucomicrobiales bacterium | reverse complement strand
ACCCCGGGGGGCGTTACGATTTCCCAATCGGTGAGGAAATAGCGGTGCTGACGGAATGCCGTCTCGCCTTTGGCGGCGAGTATCAGCGTCCGGCCCTCGCGTGATGCGACGAGGTCAAAGGGCCATTGCTCCGCTGGCGTTTCGCGGCCATTGGGATCGGGGGCGTGATAGCTGCTTGCCGCGAGCGCAGGGCGCGCGGAGACGACGATCTCGGTCTGCGGTTTGGTGCGGATGATCGCGCCTGTTGCGCGGGCTGCACGCAGTCTCAGCTTCGAGATTCCTTCTATCGGGAAGGTCCAGCTGAGCCGCTTAGGGGGTGTATCCCGGGTGTTGCTGCAACTGAAGTAAATGCCGAGCAACAGCACGGCGATGAGGAAATAGCGCATCAGTGAGCTAGGAATTGGCAAGCAGCACACGAGCGCGCGCCTGGCAGTAGTAGAAGGCGAGTCCGAGCCCCGCACCGAATCCGGCCCCGTAGAATACTCCCCAGAGAAGCATGGCGGTGGTCATCCGGAGTGATCTCGGTGGAGCCCATCCAAACAGGGAGAGGTCTTCCATTCTCATGAGCGGCGCCTCGACCCAGCCGCCGACATAATAGCCGAGGGTGTTCAGGATAAAGAGCGCTGCAATCGATGGTACCAGGGCGCTCGGAGCGTCGAAGGCGCGGGTCAGCATCCATCCCATGAGAGCCGTGCCTGCGAAGAGCCCGACAATACTTCCCAGATGCCCCCGCAGGAGCATCCACCCGAAAATCCACGCCACGGCGTAAACCGCAAAGGAGATGCCGAAGAGCTTATAGAAGCGTCCAAGCGAACCGGGGCCAATGATGAGTCGATGCAGCAGCAGGCCGCTCAGACCGATGAAGACGACCGCGCAGACGGCATACAGGCCTGCCTCGCCGATGTTCCGATGGAACCATCGTCCGAACAGCGCCCAGGGGGCAAAGCCTGCGATGCTGACGAGAGTGAATCCGATCAATCCGCGCCAGACGGATGCGGAGAGGGAGGGAATAGTGGCAGCAGCACCGGCGCTTCGGGTGCGCTCGGCAATGCTTTCGGGGTCGAGTTGAAACCAGCCCATGGGGAAGAAGGGGAGAGGGGGTAGCTGCCGATGAATCGCAGACAAAGCCGTGCTGCGGCAATGCTTCTCTGAGGGTTAATAGTTGGGAGTTTCGAGTTGAGGGCCGCGCACCGGCAGATCAGTGCGGAGATAGCTGGCGGAGTCGGGATGGATTGCCTGACCTGCGATGGGCCCTCCCGGCGGTCGGCGGCGCAACCGCCCTACCACCGGGTGGACGGCGCTGCATCAGAGTGTCTCGCGGGAGAACGCTGAGGGAGCCGGAGCATTGTGAGTTGCCCGTGATCTGCTGGTCAGATGCCTATAAACCCGGTGCTGGATCGAAATGGGAGTTCGCGCGACGTAGAGGGCTAAAATGACGAAGTAATACAGGGTGGTGCGAGCCGGGCCGTATTTCTCATAGGCCCGTGTGCTGGTCGTGATGGTCGCACGCAATTGCCGCACACGACCGTGCCGCTGCATCGCCTCATAAAACCGGGCGTCCTCCATCAGTGGGATCTCCGGATATCCTCCAACTTGCTCAAATACCTTGTGCCGGCAGAAGATTCCATGATCACCGAGAGCAATGCGGAAGAGATCCACTGCGAGGTTCCCGAGTGAATCGCTGATTCGGAAGAGGAGCCGAGGATCCGGCATTCGGAGACTGAAACAGCCGCCAGCCACGGACGGATCTGCAAGCGCCTCGTGAATCATCCCCATGCAGCCCGCCGGAAGTTGTGAATCCACGTGCAGAAACCAGAGAATCTCGCCAGTGGCTATCCGGGCTCCCGCATTCATCTGTGAGGCGCGTCCCCGCGGGCTCTTTACGACGCGGCAGCAATGCTCGGTTTCCAAAATCGGGGCGAGTTCCCAAGTGGCATCAGTGCTGTCACCGTCACAGATGATCATTTCCGCAGACGGAGCATGCTCACGGACGTGCGCGAGAAAGGAGCCGAGGATCGGAGCTTCGTTGAGAACGGGGACAATGATCGAGATCTTCACAGAATCAGGCGCGTCTGATGAATCGCTTTTGACCGGCGGAGCCACGCGTGGCCCGCGCGGCGAGAGGCCGCAGCCCTTACGGTGGACGAGACAGAAGGAAGTCGCGTAGTTTCCGCGGACGATTACCGTTTTCCAACTGAGTAAACGAGAAAGCTCCGCCCCCTGTAAATCGTGCCTGAAGCCTACCAAAAGCCTTCCATCAAAGAATTGCTGACGCCCTTTTCCGAACCTGGGGCCAGTTCTGATCGCACTCTCTCGTTCGATTCCGCTGGCTCATGGCAGGTGGGGGAACATCGGTACTGGCTGCCGCGGATCGTCTATCGTGGAGCAGGGGAGACTGGGGAGGCTTATATTGAGCTGGCGATCTTTGCAGGCGTGCACGGCGATGAACCCGCCGGTGTGGAGGCGCTGATCGATCTGCTGCGTTACATGCAGGAGCATCCGTATCTGTTCCGTGCATATCGCATTCATATCTACCCGCTGTGCAATCCGACCGGCTTTGAGGATGGCACGCGTCACTCGCGGAGTGGGAAGGATCTGAACCGTGAGTTCTGGTGCGGCTCGACCGAACCGGAAGTGCAGATCCTCGAGCACGAGCTGCTCACGAAGAAGTTTCACGGGATTATCTCGCTACACTCGGATTACGAGAGCGACGGGCTCTATGGCTTCGTGCGCGGGCATGTGCTTACAGAGCAACTGCTCGAACCCGCACTCGCTGCGGCAGAGGCCGCACTGCCGGTGAATCAGGCAGCGGTGATCGACGGATTCCATGCGGTGAACGGAATCATTCGCACTGGATATGAGGGAATTCTCAGCGCTCCTCCGGGAACATCTCCTGCGCCGTTTGAGATC
>CBINJX010000869.1:0-2910 GCA_966251085.1 uncultured Verrucomicrobiales bacterium | reverse complement strand
CATCCGGGCTTTACTGTGTATGGCGGTGCAAAAGCAGGGATGGAGGCGGTCTGCGATGGGCTGCAGGCGGAACTCGCACCATTTGGAATCCGCGTGATCAGTGTCGAGCCTGGCCCTTTCCGGACTGATTTTATCCGCCGTTCTCTTGATCAACCGGTGCCTGCGGATAATGGCTACACGCCCACGGTTGGGAAGTTCGCCGATTTGCTCAAATCCATCGACGGCAAACAAGCTGGCGACCCGGCAAAAGCGGCGGAGGCAATCTTTCAGGCGCTGGACTCGCCGCGTCCACCCTCCCGTCTCGTGCTTGGAAAGTACGCTTACAAAACCGCGCGCCAACGCATCGGGCAACTCACACGGGACATGGATGAATGGGAGCCGGTGGGAGTGACGACTGACTTTTCCTGATCCTTTGCGAGAGGAGAAAGCAAAACGGGCAGAGCCGAAAAGCTCTGCCCGTTCGCCGTTAAAAGATCAGTAAGAGGTCGGAGAGCTAAGGGCTTTTGATCCGCGTTCTCCCGGCTCTCAACCCTCAACTCTCAACTTTCAACTTTCCTACGCTCCCATGCCTTCTTCAAAGGAGCCGGCTGCGCCAGGCCACTGGAGGTTGTCGCGCACGAATGCAATGCCGTTCGTGCTGGTGAAGTCGAGATCCTTGTGGGCGCTCTCGGCTTCCACCACCAGCGGGGCGCTCTCGGTGCCCATCAGCTGACGGTAACGTTGCGGGTAGCCGATCGTGATGAGCAGTTCGGCGTAACGCTGCATATTGATGTCGCCGGTCGGGAGATCGGTGAACTGCATCGCGCGCTTCGGCCAGTTCGGCTCCATCATGCGGAGCGGGATGCCCGGGCGAATGACGAAGTTCTTGATGTGCGCGGCATAGACGTAGTTGCCGACCTTGAGGAAACGCTGCTCCCAGCTCTCACCTTCCCAGCAGTGGGACGGGTCAGCGTTCACGGCGAGTGTCTCGTCGTTGTCACAAATCTTCACCAGCGTGAGGAAATCATCGGCGGTCTGCGCGCCGGTGCCGGGATGAATCTCATGGCAGAGCTTGATGCCGAGCTTGCGGGCGTGATCGCGGATCTTCTGTGTCTTCTTCACGAACCGCTCCTGGCCTTCCTTGATCAGATCGTAACCAGGTCCAGCCCAGAATCCCCAAGGATAACCGGTGGCAACTTCCCATCCAAAAGCGACGCCCCAGAACATCGGCATCACCTTCACGTTCAGCTCGCCGAGCAGGTCGAGGAGCTTGAGGAGATAATTCTCTGCCCACGCTTCGATTTCCGCGGGGGACTTCTTGGCGACGTCTTCAGGGATGAACGGACGGATCGTCGGGGAGCCAGTCCAGGCGGTGGTATGTACCCAGATCGGGCAGTGAGCCGAGATGCCGTCGAGCTTCAGGCCAGCCTGCTCGAAGGTGTCTTTGATCTCCTTGGCGGACTTAAATCCGTCGCCGCTCTGGAGCATGTAGTTGCTCGGCTGAGCGCCGCTTGCCCCGGAGCGCTTCGCATAAGAAAGGAAGTCGGCGAGGGATTTGGCGCCGTGCTGTGCGCCTTCGATGGAGGGATGATAGACGTTGGGCATGGTTGTTTCGGAGGGTTGAGAACTGTGGGATCGCGTTAAACCAGCCGTAAGAGTTCACGGCAAGGGCGAAGTGGCCTCTGGACTTGACAGGATCAGCGTTGCGCGCCGAGGCCCTTTTCCAGATAGATCCGTGAAAGTGTCACGTAACGCTCGGCCCAAACGCGGATGGAGGCTTGCTCTTCCAGGGAAAGTGAACGCACCACCTTGGCAGGGGAGCCGATCACAAGTGATCCGGGCGGGATTTCCTTTCCGCCGGTCACCAGGGCACCCGCACCGATGATCGAGCGCGCCCCGATCCGCACTCCATCGAGAATGATCGCCCCCATTCCGATGAGTACCTCATTTTCCACAGTGCAGGCATGAACGATCGCCTTGTGCCCTACGGTCACCAGTTCGCCAATTTCAGTATGATAATCGTCTGCGACATGCAGCACCGCGCCATCCTGTACATTCGAGCGGGGGCCGATAACGATGCGGTTGATATCGCCCCGGGCGGCGGCGTGATACCAGACACTGGCCTCTTCCCCTAGAGTGACATCGCCGATAACCGCCGCTCCGGGGGCAATGAAAGCGGTGGGGTGAATCCGGGGCTGAGTGCCGAGGAATTGTTCGATTTGCGCGCGAAAATCCATGCCGAATCGTGAGCTTGCAAAATGAGTCGATCAACCCGGAATCCGCATATTTGCTTGGATCGCGGGCAATGTAATATCCAGGAGAAATTCGTTGACTCGTTTTCAGGCCGCTGGCAGAAGTGCGCCACCTCGCTGATTTCTTGCAGCGCAGGTCCTACCCACACCTCACTCGCTCCACCCAAAGCAACTCTCTCATGAACAAGGCAGAACTCGTCCAGCAAGTTCAGAAAAACCTTGGCAAGGAAACCAGCAAAGCTCAAGCCGAGCGCGCGCTCGACGCAGTGATCGAAGGAATCAAAGGCGGCCTGAGAAAGGGCGGTCCGGTCCAGCTCGTTGGTTTCGGTACTTTCAAGGTTGCTGCTCGCAAGGCGCGCACTGGTGTCAATCCGAAGACCGGTGCCAAGATTAAGATCAAGGCTTCCAAGAGCGTGAAGTTCAGCGCGGGCAAGGACCTCAAGTCCAAGCTCAAGTAAGCCGTTTTTCGTCTTTCTACTATTTCCCCCTCGTAGAAACAAAGAACCCCGTTTTGCGAAATGCAAAACGGGGTTCTTTACTGCTCGGGCTGGGAGACGGCAGCAACGTGGTTTTGCCGGGAGGGCAAGGAAGGATTTCTGTCGTGATTGTTAGGTCCTGTTTTGAGGGGGGATTCTGTATGGTTCCGTGGAGGGGTGCCTTTGGTGGATGGCGCGGTCCG
>CBINJX010000868.1:0-2911 GCA_966251085.1 uncultured Verrucomicrobiales bacterium | reverse complement strand
GTGCCGACGATGGAGGTCGTCGAGAGAATGGGAGTCACCACGGAGGCGCGCTTTCCATATGTCCCGGGCCTGCTCTCTTTCCGCGAAGCCCCGGCGCTGTTGGAAGCCTGGCAGAAATTAAAGACCGAGCCGGATGCCGTGATGCTCGACGGGCAGGGGATTGCGCACCCGCGCCGTTTTGGAATTGGCGCACATTTCGGTCTCTGGGTTGACCGTCCGACATTCGGCTGCGCGAAGAGCGTGCTCGTCGGGAAGTTCGATCTGCCATCACCCGAGCGCGGCTCGTGGTCGTCAATGGTGGACAAAGGGGAGACAGTCGGCGCCGCTTTGCGCACCAAGGATCGTGTGTCACCTGTGTACATCTCACCGGGGCACCTGATCGATCTGGAGACAAGCATCCAGCTGGCGCTCGCTACAAATGGCGGCTACCGCATCCCCGAACCGACCCGGCAGGCGCATTTGTATGTGAATGCGTTGAGGATGGCGGCGAATTAAGGGGGGGGCGGGAGTGAGAAAGTCGTTGCTGACCTGATCTGCGCTGCCTGTCTTTCGACGCAATCAGTCATCGACGTCAGGTTCACCTCCGCTTACTTCCATTCATTATGTGGTTCCGGACTGTGATATTCCTTATCGTGGCGCTTGCTATTGAAAGCGACAGTGGTTTCGCGCAGCAGGCAGAGTCTCCTGTGAAGAATCTTGTGACGCGAGCTATCAAACTTCCCGCATCATACTTCACGCGCCCTGATACAACGAATCCTGAGGGAACCAGGCAGCAGGAGCAGGGAATCAAGGTGTTGCCTTTGGCTCAGAACGAGCATGCAGGACATCGCCGCCTTGATGTTCGTGATTTTCTAAAATCGATGGGAGTTCCGCTAACTGAGGAAAGCGAGGCGATTTACTTTGAAGGGGCAGATGTTCTGGTTGTTCGCGTTTCTGAAGAGTCTTTGGAAATGCTGAGCCTTCTTGGGTTGGACAATAGTGCCTGCTGGGTTCCGCACGGTATACAGACCACATTTACTCTTGTTCAGTTCGCGCTGGATAAGCCTCTCGAAGAGACCGATGTCCTCTCGTACGCAAACCTCCGCAAATTGGCCGGGAATTCATGGCAAGTCATCGACCGCCAGATTTTGACCACGAAATCTGGTATGCTTGCCAAGCATAGTGCCGGGGTGAATAGCGGTCAGTCTCCCTTTGTAGAAAACAAGGATGAGGAGGCGTCCGAGCCGACTTCAGGAACTTGGAAACCGCGGAGCTTTTCAGGCGACGAATTCGGCACGCGGATCGGTGTTGAACCGGTGATCGGGCCAGACTCGCTTTCGATAGATCTCAGTATCGATTACCGCCACCGGTCGAAGGCTGGCGAGAACCGCACACCCTTCGAGATCAATCTCAACACAATGACAGCCGTATGGGATGGTTATCCGGTAGTTCTCCAGCTCGTGCAGAGCAGCGAATCAAAGGGCATTGATGGTGCGCAGAAGTACCGTGCTTTAATTCTGAAAGCCCAACTCGTGAACTCGGGCGGCTGGCCGCAGAGAGAACCCAAGTTGTCTGGCACGTCCACGCCTGAGTAGTCAGGAAAAGCCAGTACAAATCTAGGGCAGGACGGGCATCACGAGCGGAGGATGCTCCATACGGCTTGTCCGATCCTCCGCTATGAACAGGTCAAAATCGGCCGGTGCAGGAGCGCAAGGCAGACGCGCTTCGCGGGATGGCGAGAGGCTTCGCCTTTGAAGCGAACCCCGGGTGGCGCCCGCACCTCCGCTGTCGCTCCGGCGCGGGCTTACCCGGGGCTAAATTCCTGCTGCCCCTGCCGGGGCGCTGATCGAACACATTACCCAGGGTAGCTCGTTCCCCGCAACTCTGGGCTTTGGGACGTAATCCCTTCGGGACAAAAATTCTTTCGGCCTACGCAATCAACCGCATGATCTCCCCCTTCTCCGCCCGGGCCGGAATCACGCCGCCGCACTGCTCCTTCGCCACGTCCGGATCTTTCAATCCGTGACCGGTGACCGTGCAGACGATCTTTGAGCCGTCGGGGATGGTCGGAAGTGGGCAATGGTCGCAGCGATCGTTACTGAGGCACTTGAGCAGGCCTGCAATCGAGGCAGCGCTCGCGGGTTCGACGAAGATCCCTTCGTTCGAAGCGAGCCAGAGCTGGGCTGCAAGAATCTCCTCGTCGGTGACGATATCGACGCCACCTCCGGAATCCTTCATGGCTGCGGAAGCTTTGTCCCAGCTTGCGGGATTGCCGATGCGGATTGCCGTCGCCACCGTCTCGGGTTTGTCGATCACCTTGTTGTAGTAGATCGGTGCGGAACCCGCGGCCTGGAAGCCGAGCATCTTCGGACGGCGTGTGGCTTTGCCAAGGGTGTGGAACTCCTCATATCCCATCCAGTGGGCCGAGATGTTGCCTGCGTTGCCGACGGGGAGGATGTGCAGGTCCGGTGCGTCGCCGAGTTCGTCGATGATTTCGAATGCCGCGGTCTTTTGCCCCTGCAGGCGGTAAGGATTGATGGAGTTTACGATTGCGATCGGCTCAGTCTCGCCGATCTCGCGGACGAGGCGCAGCGCGTCATCGAAGTTCCCTTCGATCGCCACCACCTTGGAGCCGTACATGAAGGCCTGGCAGAGTTTGCCGAGGGCGATCTTTCCTGCGGGAAGGAGGACGATACAGGTGATGCCTGCACGTGCCGCATACGCTGCAGCTGCCGCGCTGGTATTGCCTGTGGACGCACAGATGACCGCTTGGGCGCCGCCCTCGACTGCCTTCGAAAGGGCCATGGTCATACCACGGTCCTTGAAAGAGCCGGTTGGGTTCAGCCCCTCGTACTTGATGTACACCTCACAGCCGCGCCCGACTTTGGCACTCAGCGGTGGGGAGTGACTGAGCGGGGTCGATCCCTCATTC
>CBINJX010000867.1:0-2919 GCA_966251085.1 uncultured Verrucomicrobiales bacterium | reverse complement strand
GGACGCGTGTGAACGGAAAGCGATTAATGAGTTGATGCCGGGGACCCGGCTTTCCAATCTCCACCTTCAACTCAAACAACCATCGTCTATCCGCTTTCGCTTATGAAATCGCCGATCAAAGTCGCTGTCACCGGTGCTGCCGGTCAGATTGGATACTCGCTTCTTTTCCGTATCGCCTCCGGATCCATGTTCGGCCCGGATCAGCCGGTGGAACTGCAGTTGATCGAGATCCCTCAGGCTCTCGGTGCGCTGGAGGGCGTGGTGATGGAACTCGACGATTGCGCATTCCCGCTGCTCAAGAAGGTAACGCCTACAGCCGATCTCAATGAAGGCTTCCGCGGCGTGAACTGGGCGCTGCTCGTCGGTTCGGTGCCGCGCAAGCAAGGTATGGAGCGGAAAGATCTGCTCGGTATCAATGGCAAGATCTTCGTAGGACAGGGGCAGGCAATCGAGAAGAGCGCCGCACAGGACGTGCGCGTTCTCGTGGTAGGCAATCCGTGCAATACGAACTGCCTCATTGCGATGAATAACGCGAAGGGCGTGCCTCAGGACCGCTGGTTTGCTATGACCCGCCTCGATGAAAACCGCGCGAAGTCGCAGCTCGCCAAGAAGGCAGGAGTGGATGTGACCAGCGTGACGAACATGACCATCTGGGGCAACCACAGCTCCACGATGTACCCCGACTTCTGCAATGCCCGCATCGATGGCCGTCCGGCGACCGACGTGATCAACAACCAGGATTGGCTGGAGAATACTTTCATTCCGACCGTTCAGCAGCGTGGTGCGGCAATCATCAAGGCCCGTGGCGCTTCGTCCGCGGCCTCTGCCGCAAATGCAGTGGTCGATACTGTCCGCTCGCTGGTTACTCCGACACCGGAAGGTGACTGGTATAGCGTCGCCATCTGCTCAAAGGGGGATTACGACATTGAGAAGGGACTGCTCGCCTCGATGCCGATCCGTACGGCTGGCTCGGGATGGGAAGTGGTTCAGGGTGTCCCGGTCAACGACTTCTCACGTTCCAAGATCGAGGTGACTCTGAACGAGCTCAAGGAAGAGCGCGATATGGTGAAGGAGTTGCTTCCGTAACCGTCACCCGCAGTAACCGATCCACATTACGCGCCGCCGGATTTCTGGCGGCGCGTTTCTTTTTGTCTCACTACGGGGCGCTACCCGTAGCGTCAGCCATCCTGGCTGCGGGAGACCGGAGCATCCCTGCTCCGAGTCATCTCATCAGTCAGGAAACGGCAGTAGGATTTCTGAAAAGATCGCTCAGCAAGTTCAGGATGATGGAGTTGAAAACCATGAAACGCCGGCCAGGCGTTCACCTTGTAGGTGAGTTTACCAGATGCCTGCCGATCCGCTTTTTCGCGGCTCTCAACTCTCAACCCTCAACTGCATTTTTCAGGATCAGACAGACTTTGCTGCAATCTGATCGAGCAGCGCCTTCGCGCAGGCCTGGGAGAACTCCGGATCGTTGACCTTGCAATCGATCTCGACCACCGGAATTCCGGCGCGAACGTTCTCCTTGATCGCCTTGAACAGCGCCTCATCCGCCGCAGGATCATGGAACGGCTGTCCGGGCGCGCTAATCACACTCACCGCCTGTTTCGGGATCAGGACGGTAACGGGCCCCGTCGAGGCATTCACCTTCTCTGCGAGGATGCGGCCGAGTTGTGTGCATTCCTCAGCGTTGGTGCGCATGAGCGTGACCTGCGGGTTGTGATGATAGAACGTGCGGCCCTGAAACTTCGCAGGGACCGTCTCTGGAGCGTAGAAGTTTACCATGTCGAGACACCCGGGCGTAACGATCGCCGGGACGCCTAGCTTCGCAGCGGCATCGAGGCGCGCCGGGCCCGCACCCAGGAAGCCGCCGACGAGTTCATCTGCCCATTCCGTGGTGGTGATATCGAGGACACCCGCCACGAGACCGCTCTCAATCAGCGACTCCATGGTCCGGCCGCCAATACCGGTGGAATGGAAGACGAGCACTTCGTAGCCCGCTTGCTCACAGATTGCCTTGGCCTGCTGCACGCAATCCGTCGTGTTGCCAAACATGCTTGCTACAATGATCGGCTTATCCACGGCGGCAGGCGGAACTGCCTCCACCATTCCGCAGATCGCCCCGCCTGCACGGGTGAGGATTTGACGAGAGATGCGATTGAGTCCGGCGACATCCACGATGGCGGGGAACATGACGATGTCCTTCACGCCGACATATTGAGCGGTATTGCCGCTCGCCAGGGTCGAAACCATTAGCTTGGGGAAACCGAGCGGGAGAGCGCGCATTCCCGCTGTGGCGATCGCTGTGCCGCCGCCGCCGCCGAGAGAGATCACACCATCGATGCGGCCCTCAGCCTGCAGCTTTACCAGGATCGCCGGCGCCGCGATGCTCATGGCAGCGACAGCTTCGCCGCGGTCGTGTTTCGCCACGATTGCGGCGAGATCGATGTTTGCGAGTTTTGCCACTTCGTCGCGGGTGATATCGGGACGGATCTGCGGTTCGCCCACGGTTCCAACATCGATCACAAGGGTCTGATGTCCGCGTTTCCGAATCTGCTCGGCGACAAAGCCATGCTCGTCGCCTTTAGTGTCCATTGTGCCGAGGAGTGCAATCGTAGCCATTTTGGAAGGGAATGTCTGTTGGGGTTGGCGACTGGATAAGCAGTTGCAACCCATTGGGAAAGCGTGTTCGACAGGTCGAACACACTTCCGCCTACTCCAGTTCCACCTGACAGCGCGACGCTGCCGTTACCAGCCGCTATAGTAGAGATCAGGTCCGTAGTAGGGCGAATCCGCCCACCAAATGCCGGAGCTGACCACCACATCCGGCTCAGAGTACAGCCGCGCGAACTCCTCGCATTCGAGAATCAGAGCGTCAATCACACGTGCGCTGACTCCGGCATTCCGCATGCGGAGGAT
>CBINJX010000866.1:0-2919 GCA_966251085.1 uncultured Verrucomicrobiales bacterium | reverse complement strand
ATGTCATCTCCATATGCGCCCCGTGGAGCCGAGCGGAAGCACGCAAAGTGGCTCTGCGCTTCCTGAACTCACTCTCCTTAACTTAACGGCGTTGGGCCGACAGGCCTGGGCTGAGTTAATGTCCGCTCCTTTGGAGCTGAGAAAAGCCAATGCAAAAGCGGCATTCGGGCTAAATGGCCTCGGGGGAGGGCAGCCCCAGGAAAACGCCCCACCGGAGCGCTGAGGCTGAAAGCCTGTACTATTTTCCTCTCCGCGGTAGTCTTCCGGAGTCCGATAGGCCGGGCCTTTAGTCCTTGGTCCTTTGTGACGATCTTTCTGGGGCTGCTCCCCAAGCTGGAATAGACCTGCACCTCTGGCGCTCTGAAAAGGCTGCCTCGTGTGAGGATAGTGTGGCGCTATTGTTCGTCGATCAGTAGTCCATATCCCGTGAACACAAGTGGTCAGAAATCCCGCCGGACAGGAGCGTGGCTCATCATTGCATGCTGTACTTATGCGATTTTTAGTTTGGTGATTTACAAACTCTCCGCTCGCAGCTTACTCGGACCAACCTCGCCAATGAGTTTTGTAGCGTTCGCTTTCCTGTCTGCCGTTTTGAGCTTGGTGGCTTTGATCTGGTGCCTGCTTCAACGTCGGGTGTGGATAGGGCTTTTAGCCGCTGCCATTCTTGCCGCCGTAACCGTCCTGCACCTATACGCTGCGGCTGAGTGTTCTGCTGCGGTTTAGTCGGGTTGACCGCTGTTCACGAAAGCAATGTGGATAAGGAATGAAACAGAAAGAGGAATTCTTTGCTAAGGTTCTCAGGGAACCGGTGCTTCAGAAGCTGGAGGGTGGCGGCTACAGATTCTGCTTCTTCCCACGGAAGCGCTACCTTGCCGAGTGTATATGCATGGCGCTGTTTGCAACGCTGTTTGCATATTTCATCTCTGAACGAACGGGGTGGGTGGCTTTTCTGGTCCTTGTGCCTATAGCGGGGGTCTACGTGGTGATGGCGGTTTTGATGGCGCGACTAGACCGCACGAAACACGTGATGCTTGACGGAAACAAGTTGCTCTCAGGGGCTGCCTCAGACGAGTTGCTCGGGACGATAAAAGGAGTTTTTGTGCTGAGTCTTTCGGGGGTCGAAGACAAAGAGAATTGGGAGAACGGATCTGAGCGCCTGTACCTCGTGTTCGAGCGGGATGGCAGGGATGAGTCGATCTTTCCGTTTATTTTCGCCCAGATAGGTTTGGAAAAGGTGGCGAAGGAGATCGCGCGAATCGCCGGGCGACCGTATCGATGGGTATGGGGACTGGGTAATTTACCCAAGGAATTGCATGATCGGATTTGAACTGCCCGGGCATTTCTCGCGAAATGGTGTGGAGGCGGCACGTCCCTCGTTCATCCGCGATCTGAAACCCATACCCTAGCCTCGGGATAGAGCCGCCTCCGCCCGCATGCCGGCATTTTCGCAACTCTCCTCATGAACCCACGCAATAAGGTATTCAAAATTCCCGGTGACCAGATTCGGAGACTGATTCCCAAGATGGGAGGTTGCTTTGCTTCCGACCGCATTACCGTGGATGGCGCTCCGGTGGGCTACATGTATCGTGAGCAGCCAGACAGGGACATCGATAGCGGCTGGCGGTTCTTTGCCGGAGACGAGTCACCGGAGTATGCTGACACGCCGGGCAATTTCACGATCTACGAGGTGAACACCATCTGCAATTATGACCCGGCGATCATCCCATTTCTTGACGCTCCAGTTGGTTCAGCATTTGGCCGGGTTGAGGGTACTGACAAGTTTGAACCCGAGGAGTTACTCGGAGAGGATGATGATACCTGACCGGGACGTTGTCGTGAGAACCTGCTCTTCTGCAAGCTGAACTCCGATCACTCCCCCTCCAAATGGACCGCAGCCCCTATCTGACTCCCCCAGTATACGACATTGATGCCATCCTGGAGCACGGATGCTCTAACTCGCATCAGGCTTTTGATGCGATCCTTTCCCTTTACGAAGCGATCGAGCAGATCCCTGAATCTACCGATCGCGAGTACTACAGGCCCGACTCCTCTCTTCTGGTACCTGAGGTCGTGTTGAGAGACATCATTCGTCAGGATCTCCATCTCAGCAACGGATTCGCTGCCGGCTTTGGCTACTCTGGCGGAATACCGTTCTTCTTCCGCGCACTGCGGGCGATGCGGGTTGTTGGGCATCCCGAAGCATTGCGTATTCTGGAGGCAGTCCGGGAAATCGTGCTTTCTCTCGGAGTCAGCGAGCCGACAGCCTATCCGGACGACTCTCTGCAAGGAGACTACGGGGTCGATTGGGACGTGGAGCTGGAGGACAAACCGGATTTTGACGACGAGTTCGAGAAGTCCACTCGTGCATTCGACGATCAGTGGTTTGCGATCAGCCACAATTATCAAGACGACTCAGGCGCGGCGCCATCCCTGCATCAGAGTCTTTGTGAGTACCTGAACAAGCATCGAGCAGAGCTTCGGGTGAGGAAGCCTTGAGTTATGACCGGGGGGGCATCACCTACGAGGTAGGTTAGACTCTTTTACATTAAGCCTGATTGTTATGCTCGCACGGCATGGACATTGAACCTCAAATGACGATTGCGCCTGACGATCGTCGAGAGCATCCCGAGCCTCGAACTTTCAGCCATCCATTCTGGAAGCGATTCGTGATCGTCGATGCCGATGGTATTCACGAGCAACGCCGCGGTCGTTTGTTCTGCTCGATTCGTTGGGACGAGCTTGAATCGTTAAGCAACGAAGGGGCTCGGAGTGACCGGGGCACACGCATTGTACTTCGGCTCTCACCTGAACGTCGCCGCGAATTTGCAGAGTATGCTTCGGAGATCTGGAGACGACGGCACCCTGACCGATGGGAGCGAAACCGCGACCGTCTTCGGAGAGCAGCAGACAGGGCTGCCT
>CBINJX010000865.1:0-2926 GCA_966251085.1 uncultured Verrucomicrobiales bacterium | reverse complement strand
CCTCCAAAGCGGTGCCTCGCGGAGCTCGCCACCGCACTCCATATGCGCCCCGTGGAGCCACGCCTTTCATCCTGAGAGCGCACCCGCGTGTTCAACTTCCGTGCCACGGAGTGCGATGGAGGGCTTAATATTTCAGAACGATCTGAAATATTTCAGCCCATTCCGTTCCCGGATCGAAATGAGTCGATCGCAAATCAACTCATCTCGATCGCAGATCGAAACATCCCTTCCGAAGATCAACTCGTTCCGATCCAAAAACGGAACGAGTTGTTTTTGGATCGAGATGAGTTGATCCAAAAACGACTCATCTCGATCTGCGCAAGGGATGAGTCGAAAAAAGATCAACTCATCTCTTGGCGTTTAAGGGATGAGTCGATCGCAGAACGGAACGAGTTGATATCCGATCAACTCATCTCTTGCCGCCAAAGGGTTGGCTCTTGCCGGATAGGAGGTGTGCCTTCCGGTTTACCGAACGGTTCTGGCGGAAATCGGTACTCTGGCGGCATCTACTCCGTGCCCCATCAAAAACTCCGCACCATCTTGAGCAATTCCTGAAGCCGCTCGTTCGGATCATCCTTACTTAAGCGCGGGAACTTGCCTGCGATGAGGATGAAATCACCAGTGCGTGTGAGCATCACTTTATTGTCCTTCACCTCCACAGCGGTGATCTTCCGGCTGGCTGCGGCGAGTTTTACCTCTGCGATGGTGAGCAGGTTTTCAACGGCTTGGGGCGGTTTTCCGAAGCGATCACGCCAGGTTTTTTTCAACGCATCCAGCTGTTCCTGTTGCCGATCTCGTTGAGTCGGCGGTAGGCCTGAATGCGGGGTTGTGATTCGGCGATGTAGCTGGTCGGGAGGAATGCGGGGGCGTGATCTTCCGGGGACTGGAGGAAATCTGCCTCGCTCGATGCGACGAAATCAAACCGTGTCGCCACCTCTACCCTCGGACGCACCTTTTCACCCTTGTGCTGGGCTACCGCTTGCTTGAGCAGCGAGCAGTAGAGATCGAATCCAATGCTGATGATATGTCCGCTCTGCTGGGTGCCGAGGATATTGCCGGCACCGCGGATCTCCAGGTCGCGCATGGCAATCTTGAAGCCTGCTCCGAGCGATGAGTACTGCTTGATCGCATTGATACGTTTCCGGGCTTCCCCCATCGTCATCATCTCCCGGGGGAGCATGAGGTAGGCATACGCCTTGGTTTGCGCCCGGCCCACGCGACCCCGGAGCTGATACAAGTCGGCGAGCCCGAAACGGTCTGCTCGGTCGATGATAATCGTGTTCGCGTTCGGAATATCGATGCCGCTTTCGATAATTGTCGTCGAGACGAGCACATCGGCCTCGCCATCGATGAACTTCTTCATCACCTCCTCGAGCTCGTGCTCATCCATCTGTCCGTGCCCGATAACGATTCGAGCCTTCGGCGCCAGCGCCTGGATGCGATCACGGACACGCTCGATGTCATTCACGCGGTTGTGCAGGAAATAAACCTGCCCCTGACGCTGCAGTTCGCGCTGGATCGCATCACGGATGATCCGCTCGTCGTAAGGACAGATCAGTGTTTCGACGGGGATACGGTTGAGCGGGGGAGTCTCCAGAGTGCTCATGTCCTTGGCACCCATGAGCGAGAGGTAAAGCGTCCGCGGGATCGGCGTTGCCGAAAGCGTGAGCATGTCCACGAGCCGGAACATCTCCTTGAACCGTTCCTTGTGCAGCACGCCGAAACGCTGCTCCTCATCGATGACTACAAGCCCGAGATCCTTGAATTGGATATCCTTCGAGATCAGCCGGTGCGTGCCGATTACGATATCGACTGAACCGTTTTTCAGCCCCTCCAACGTTTTCCTCTGCTCGGCTGCAGTGCGGAATCGGGAGAGCATCTCGACGGTGATCGGATAATCCGACATACGCTCCCGGAAGTTGCGGTAATGCTGTTCCGCGAGAACCGTGGTGGGCGCCAGCATGGCCACCTGCTTACCGCTGCTCGCCGCCTTGAACGCAGCGCGGATCGCCACTTCGGTTTTGCCAAAGCCGACATCGCCGCAGATCAGTCGATCCATCGGGCGCTCGGACTCCATGTCGTTCTTCGTAGCGGCGATTGCGGCAACTTGGTCAGGCGTTTCCTTGAAAAGAAACGACGCCTCGAATTCGCGCTGCCATTTGTTATCCGGCGGGAAGGCGTATCCCCTGGCGGTTTCCCGCTCGGCATGGACCTGCAGCAGCTTCGCCGCATAGTCGTACACCGCCTTTTCCGCGCTCTTCTTCGCCTTTGCCCATTTCGCATCACCTAGCGTGGAGAGTGGGGGATTCTTCTTTCCGATACCGACGTAGCGCGAGACGAGGTAACTCTGCTCCAGCGGCACGTAGAGACGCGCATCGTTGGCAAACGTAAGCACGAGTACTTCCTCCTCGGCACCTTCGCGTGGAATTTTCCTCAAGCCTTCATATCGCCCGATCCCGTGCTCGAGATGCACCACCAGGTCGTCTTCGTTCAGTTCGGAGAAATCGATTTGTGAGCGATTGACGATCTCTCGGGCGCGACGGAGGGCGATCCGCCTTGCTCGAGTGTGGCGATAACGGCCGAAGAGTTCCGAATCGGAGAGCACCGCGATCTTGCCTGCGGGGAAGGTGAAGCCGCGTGCGAGTGATCCGATGATAAACTCAACCGCCTCCAGCTCCACATCCGGAATCAGTTCCGTAAGGCGCTCCACCTCGCCTTCATTGTTACAGAAGATCTGGATGCACCATCCGTCCGTCCGCCAGTCGCGGAGCTGATGGAAGAAACGTTCGCGCTTCAGTTCATCCACCACGAAATCGCCCGCCTCGAATTCACCCAGTCCATGGTCGTGAAAAGCAGTGCCATAATCCTCCTCCGCATCCGCCGTTTCTGCATGCTCCACGATGCGGACGCGATTGCGCACGGGCTC
>CBINJX010000864.1:0-2929 GCA_966251085.1 uncultured Verrucomicrobiales bacterium | reverse complement strand
CCGGTGACGATCACGTTCCCGGCGGGATCGACCGCCATGTCGGTTGCTCCCTGGGCGCCGCTCTCGAATGTCTTCTCCCATGTGCCCGGCACGTTGATTGCACCGTCACTGGCGCGATATTTCGCCGTGTAGAATTTGGTAGGTCCCGATTGATCGGCAGTGCCTGCGATTACCACGTTGTTACTGGAATCGACGGCAATGGCACTCGGGAAGTCGTTCCGGTTGCCGGAATGGTTGTATCGGCGATCCCAGGCGACATTTCCGTTGGAGGAATATTTGACTGTATAGATATCGTCGTTGGTTCCGTTGCCTGCGGACCTGCCGGTGACGATCACATTATCGGAACCATCCACAACGACGCGCATTCCTTCGTCAGCGCCATTCTGTGCGTTGTTGTTATAGGTCTTTGACCACAGCACCGGACCGTCGGCGGCCGAGTATTTGAGGGTGATATAATCGCGCTGATTATTCTGCGTATCGAACCAGCCGGTCACGATGACATTTCCGAGAGAGTCGCATGCGACTCCCTGCCCCCGGGCGCTTCCCGCGACGGACTTGAAAGTGTTTTGCCAGATCAACTTTCCCTGAGGGCCGTCCTCCGGGCTTCCATTCAGGGTGTCGTACTTTGCCACATAGAGCACCTGCGTGTTCGTTTCATCGATGACGTAGCTGGTCACAGCCACGTTGCCGCGCTGATCGACAGCCACTGCGCGTGCGAACTGGGAACGCTCCACGGTGAGGTCGTGCACCTGCGCCCATGCGGGAAAGACGCGATCGGCGTATGCGGTGTTCACCACGCATGCTCCGGCGCAGATGAGCGAAGAAAGAATCGGACGAATGGTTGGTTTCATGCCTTGGGTCGTTTGAGAGGTTTTAAAAAACAGGAGCTGAGTGATGCGCGGCGCCGGAAAGCTCAGGCCCGCAGCAGTCGGCGTGTTGTCAGCTCATTGCATGGTTGCTGTTGTAACCTCTCGCCCTGTTACCGCCCATACGACGACCGGCGTACGCTGTTTGTACGCCGTTTGGCGTATATCAAAGGCATCCCTTCAACGAACTCGCCACCTCCCGTTCAACCGGGCAAAAGCAGGGGCGATTCCCCTGCACAAACCATAGGAGAGACATGGAAAACGGCCAGATGAGTGCCGGGCCCCGAGGCTTATAGGAAAGGAGTAAATTCTAATGCCTGACGAAGACGATAAAATGACCGTTCACGCCAAAGCCCGGCCCACTGCGGATGATGCAAACCGTCCGAAAACCGTGGTGCCCGGATCCGAGAAGAGCAACACGCGCATGCAATCGACAATCACGGACGAAGAGGCGCGTGAAGCCAAGGAAAAGACCACAGGCTCCGAGTAAACCTTTGTGGAGAGCAGGCCTGCACGCACAGCTCAGGATATTCGCACTAGGGCCTGCTCTCCATGCTGAACGTTTCCCGATCAAAGTCCCTGCTGTATTCCCTCACCACCCGCCGCTACCGAGGTGGAATCAGACCTTCCAGGGAATGATCAAGGAAGCAGCCTGTCCCTTCGCCACCGGGCTCAAGAGAGCAGTTCGCACCGGCGGCAGAAGGGACATGGTGAGTTGTTTGGAAAATATAGCCGCACCGGCATAGTGAATCCGGTGCGGTTTGTTCTTTTGGTTAACTGAACTTACGCGCCGCTGCAGCGCGTCAGAGTGGAGTGGAGGTTCTCGTCCGCCTGGAGAAACCGTAGAGAGCAGAGGGCGTTCTCCTTGCCTGCTGCGGGTCGGTAGCGCGCCAGCGCCTGGAGCTTGCACAGAGGAAAAAGCACCGCTGCCATCCTGGCGGAATGCACCGAGGCGAGAGTGTTTGGAAAGCGAAGGAGCTACCGAACTCCACTCGAATCGGACTGCAAGTCCGACCCACTTTGACGCCCCCTCTACTCGATCACCACGGTAGTCCCCTTGGAGATCTTGCGCGAGAGGTCGATGGCATCCCAGTTCGAGAGCCGGATGCAGCCGTGACTGCCAGCCCGGCCGATGGTTTCCGGCTCGGGGGTTCCATGCATTCCCACACCGTCCGGCGTGAGCCGCATCCAGATGACTCCAACGGGATTATTGACACCCGCCGGGATGGTATAAACCTGACCGTCCTTGCCGCCCTCGAACATCGCAGTATCCCAGCGATATGTGGGCATCTGTGCCATGAACTTCACTTCCCAGGTCCCTTTGGGTGAGGCCTTTTCCTTGGACCCGGGCGTGATCGGGTAGCTTCCCACGAGCCGCTCACCCTCCCGGAGTTCCATGATGTCGCTGTTGGTACGCACATGGACCTTGATCTTGGAAGCGGAGTCGCCAGACACCTCCACGTCTGCTTTTCCAGCCCCCTCGAGCTTCTCGATTTCGAAGGGTTGCACGTTCGGAACCGTGACGGTGTCTCCCGGCTTGAGCGCACCCAGATTTTTACCGGGGTTGAGAGTCTTCAGCAGTTCCTGATCAGCGTGGAATCGCTCAGCCACAAACTCCAGCAGTGACTTGTAAGGGATCCGCTCCTGTTTCGCCATCTTTCCAGGCTCCTCGGGAACTGAACCAACGTATTCCTGATCCGATTCCTGGATTTGGTACTGCGTGTAAAGCTCGCCCACCTGGTCCAGCGGCAGCCCCTTCGGATCGTCGGATTTTTTCATGCCATTGGCCTGCTGGTAACGGTGCAGCGCCTTGAGCGTAAACTCTCCTTTACGGCCATCCACCACACCCGGTTTGAATGCCGACTGATCGAGGAATAGCTGCAGTCGCAGCGCCTCCTGCCGGTCTTGAGGCAACGGTTGCGCCGCATTATCAGTCTGTGCGCCTGCGGATGTGAAGAAGCCGACAGCTACTATGAGCTGGATGCAGATGAGGTGATAGAGAGTCATAGATATGCAACGGGCTGACGCACCAAATGGGGGGCTTTGCGGTCAGGCGTTGGCCA
>CBINJX010000863.1:0-2945 GCA_966251085.1 uncultured Verrucomicrobiales bacterium | reverse complement strand
ATATGGTGATGAAGCGCATCAACCCCAACGGGGTTGCGTCCAGAGAAACGCTTCCATCGAGAGCGGGCATGTATGAGTGGGACGCAACCCCTTCGGGGTAGATACGCTTGCTTGTTTCTACCCAGGGTAGCTGCGCAACCCTGGGCTCTGGGACGTAACCTCTTCGAGGTAAAGAGCGGATGCCAGCTCCGGACGATCCTATTTTTCTCAACATCGTATTTGTGGATGGGCATGCAAGAAATGCCCGATTCTCCGGGTTATCCCTACGGGGAGCGCACTCGAAATTGGCCAAAGTCGAGCTCAGTAATCAGTGCTCAGTAATCAGTAATCAGGTCAGGCACTGAATCGAAAAGTCGCCCCTGAAAGGGGCAGGGAGAATAGCCCAGGGCAAGTCTCGCCTGATCCCGCAGTAGCGGGGATCGGGCAAGACGCCGCCCTGGGTAGCCGATCAATAGCGGGGCGCCCTGAAATGGGCGCAGGAGGGCTCACAATTCACCCTCGATCTCCCCACCACCCCACCGCCTGACGCCCGGCCGCAAAGTATGAGGCGGCACCTGCCTCGTTTACCTCGGCAGAGAGCCGCCTCTACACCGTTTTCTCTTCGCTCACCCGCAGCTACAATGGCTGCTGCTACTGCGCCAACTAAGAAAACCACCCCATACTCTCTTTACCGCAAAGAAGTCGCCCTCCCATGTCCGCACTCCTCCCCCAACGCTCCGTCATCCTTTCCAGCCTCCTCTCCCTCACCCTCCTCTCCGGCGCGACTGCCGCGGACCCATACGAGGAGTACGTCCGGACCTCTGAGGATTTCCATCGTGTAAAACAGAACAAAGAGTGGGCCTTGCGCGCTTTCCCGAGCTGGACCTACATGCCGTGGACCTACCAGTGGAATATCGGCTACACGGACGACTCCGGCCGCTGGAGTCTGGAGCACGGGTACAACGGCGCATTCATCGATCACGGGCAGATCGGTGCGGAGGGAAGCGCCACCGGCCGGCTCGACTGGATCAATAAATTCGGCCTCCGCTTCTACATGGATCACGCTGCCGGGAAGGGCGACCTACACCTCTGGGATGGCGACAAGGTAAAGCCATATCTCGATGCGCTGCACGGGACCGGGATCCGCACCGTGCCGCTCAATGACAAGACCCTCACAAAGCTGAAGGGGCTCCTGCGCAAACGCATCGACGCGGTAAAATCCTCTCCCCAGCGCGCCGCCTATGCGCTCGATGATGAAGTCTCGTGGGGCCACTTCGTCCATCCCACCATGTGGCAAATCACCGATGACCCGGAGGCTTATCCAAGCTGGCTCCGGCAGGTGTACGGCCCCGATGCGCCCAAGCGGGAGAAGTGGATTTCCTACGAGGAGATCCGTCCAAAGCTCGCGACGTGGAAGGTTCAGGAGTTCGATGCGAGCCCGCTCATGGACCAGTGGAGTTTCAACGACTCCCACTGGGCGAACTATCTCGGCAGCCTCGTGGAATATTCCAACTCCCTCGATGCCGCCACCCCCTGCGGTTTCGTGGGCGGACAATCACCGAATGCGTTTGGCGGTTATGACTACGCCAAGCTGATGCGGAAGGTGCAGTTCATCGAGTCGTACAATCTCGGCTCCTCGCAGTCGATCATCCGCTCCTTCAATCCACATAACGCGCTACCTGCGGTTACGAGCATCTTCCATCAGTCGCCCGAGGATCACACCTGGCAGACGTGGTACTACCTCGCGCAAGGAAACCGTGGCCACATCGGCTGGGTGGAGAAATGGTTCGACGGCAAGACACCCAAACCGTGGCACGAACAAGTCGCGCCAACCCTGCTTGAGGCCGGGAAGAAGATCGGTCCGCTCATGAGCGGCGCCGAATGGCTCCACGACGGCGTGGCGATCTACTACAGCCATCCCTCCATCCAGCTCGGCTGGATCCTCGATGCCGAGGCGCATGGCAAAACATGGGTGAACCGGAACAACGACGAGCGTCTCGCCAGCACGGCCCACGTGCGCCGCGCCTGGGAAAACATGCTGCGCGATTCCGGCGTGCAGTTCAGTCATCTCAGCTATGTGGACGTGATCCAGAAGGGAGTTCCCGCCGAGTACAAGGTGCTCATCCTCCCGGCGGCCCTCTGCCTCTCCGATGCCGAAGCGCGGCAGATCGCGGCATTCTGCGAACGGGGCGGTACGGTGATCGCCGACTACCTTCCAGGCGTATGGGATCAGCACGGCAGGGGGCGCGCCGGCGGAGGGGTTCTCGACGGGATGTTCGGCGTGAAACACGATCCCGATCTCCGCGCCGGTGACATCTTCGGGGAGAAGCTCTGGGTTGAGGTGGACCAGGATGCAAACTACTCGTGGAAGAGCTACGAAGAGTTTCTCACCAACAAGAACACCGCCATCAAGGACCCCAGCGGATTCCACAAAGCGGTGCGCTCCATGCCGGTGAACCAGACGCGGCGTCACGGCCGCGGAACCGCGGTGCTGATGAACCTATCGCCCCAATGGTACAACGCCTATCGCGTCGCCGGAGCCGAGCCTTCCCGCAAACGTGAGCTCTTCATGCGGCATATCGAAGCCGCGGGAGTGACCCCATGGGTGCGCATCAAGAACACCGGCGAGCCCGAGCACGGATATGAAATCACCTATTGGTCCAAGGAGGATGCCGACGGTGGCAAGCGGACCATCCTATTCCTTTTCCTGAACCCCGAGACCCGCGGCAGCTCCCTGGGCGGCGGCAACTCGGTCGGGCTCAAAACCGACACGATTCCCGTCGTTCTGCAGTTTGCACGGGAGGTGAAGGGAGTGAGGGATGAGCGGACCGGGAAGGCGATGGGAGAGGGCCGGGAGTTCCCGGTGGAGTGGAAGCAGAATGAGGCGGTGGTGGTGTCGTTTGGTGGGGGAAGGTAGGAGCGTTCCCCGCTATGGTAAGCCAGCTGGTGTAGAGGCGGCTCTCTGC
>CBINJX010000862.1:0-2946 GCA_966251085.1 uncultured Verrucomicrobiales bacterium | reverse complement strand
CGGGGAGCCGAGGATCGGGGCCACGACGTTGTTTGAGGTTGCACAACCAGACGGGCCGACACCTCCACCGGAACCGCCGGTGCAGGGAGGTATCAAGGGGCAGGTCTTCCGTCCGACGGACGACAACGAGTTGGTGCCTGCAAAGGGCGCCAAGGTGATTGTGGAGGAGCTGTTGGCGGTGAATGTCGAAGGCCACAGCCTGCGGCCGCGCTTCCGCTGGACCGGAATTACGAATGAGGAAGGGCGCTTCGAGATGAAGCTCCCGCCGGGCCGATTCCGGGTAGCCGCACAGTTGGGTGAGGGGTGGGCTGAGATCGGAAATAGGCCAGTGTACAATGGTGAGCCGTACCAGATCACGCTTCCCCTGCGCGCCTCCAAGGAGGTGACGGTGACGGCCGGACAGATGAGCGAAGTGCGCCTGGATCTCAAGGCAGGGCTTGTGGAGATCGGCATGCGGCCGATTTATTCGGTTTCCTCTGTGTCGATCCGCTCGCTGCCGACTTTTGCTGAGCCCATTATGCTGGAGGTTTCGGCGGAAGGAATGGTGAACACCGGCGGCTGGTCCAATGGAGAACTCCGCCAGCACGGGGTGACGGAGGAGGGGATTATCGAGTTCGACTTTGTAGCCAAACCGCCGAAAGGAATCGTCACGCAGGTTTTGGCTCCGATTTCGGCAAAGACGAACGTGCCGCAGCCTTCGAATTTCCGTGGGGTACGGGTCTTTGCCCAGACAAACAGCACGGAATCGCTCGTCGAGTAACTACGATCTACTTTACTCAAAGCCGCTCATGCCTTCGGGTGTGAGCGGCTTTTCTTTTTTGCCGTTTTGGGAGCAACCAACGAGTGGGCGCGTGAAAGCGCGAAGAAAGTAATCAGTGAGTCAGTAATCAGTAATCAGTGAGACTTTCACCAGGAGGGATGCCCACTTGGCACTTTCACTCGGCACTTGGCACTTTCAGAGGAGGTGCACAAAGCGAGCGGAGACGGGCGAGGTTGTCGATATCCTCGGTTCCCTCCTTGCTCTTCGGCGTTTCGAGGACCTTCGGGATCGCACTCAACTCGGGGGCGTTCATGAAGTAGCGGAATCCTTCCAGGCCGATCCGGCCTTTGCCGATATGCTCGTGCCGGTCCACACGCGAGCCCAGATCGGTCTTGGAGTCATTGAGATGCAGCGCGCAAAGGTGTTTGAGCCCTACGATCCGGTCGAAGTCGCGCATCACCGCCGCGGCTTTCTCCGGAGTGGAAATGTCGTAGCCGGCGGCAAACAGATGCGCGGTATCGATGCAGACACAGAGCATCCGGGAGTGGCGGGCGTGCTCGAGGATGTAAGTCAGATGCTCAAATTCCGCGCCAAGGCAGGTGCCCTGTCCGGCCGTGGTCTCCAGGGCGACGCGCGTCCGAATCTCCGGAAGCTCGTCATAAACCGCATCCAGACTCTCCACCACCTTCTTCAGTCCTGCTTCCGCTCCTGCGCCCATGTGGGCACCCGGATGCAACACCAGGAAGGGCAGCCCGAGTTGATCCGCGCGCAGCAATTCCTCGCGCAGTGCATGACGCGACTTCTGCAGGAACTCCGGATTCGCCGCTGCCAGATTGATCATGTACCCCGAGTGTCCGAACACCGCACCCAGCTCGCAGCACCGCCTGCGGAACTCGCTCACCTCCTTCTCCCCAAGCGGCGAACGAGCAAACCACTGCATGTTGTTCTTCACGAAAATCTGCATTGCCGTGCAGCCGGCCGACAGCGCGCGATCCACGGCCTTGTCCACACCTCCCGCTGTGGAGATGTGGGCGCCGAGAAGGGGCGGTGAAACTGCAGACATACGGAAGGTCCCCTGATTCAAAGGGGCTAAAGAACCTTCACGGCATCCGCCTCAGCCCGAGCCTCCTGCCTGGAGGCGGGTGTGGGGACGACAATCTCGAACCCGGGCGCGTTCTGGAAGTCGAACCTGGAAAACCATTCCGCGACCTTCCCGCTCAGCAGCGGCGCGATGAGCTTAGGATCGACCGTACTTTTCAGGTGAGCCCGGAAATCATTCGGTACCTGCATCACGTCGCCTTTCAACTCCCCCGTGTGATGTCTGAGGTGAAGATTCCGAATGCTCCACCGGCCTCCGTCCCACGAAGCGTCTGCCTGAAGCCCCTCAAAAATCACCGACTTATAGGCAAACTTTTTGAGTTCCAGGTTACCGAGCAGTTGAAATTCCGGCGTGCCGGCCAGCTTCGCGTTTCCTTTGAGTTCGATCTCCGGCGGGACGTAGAAGGCCCAATCTTTCAAGCGGGGGAGGACCTTGAGGGCACGCAGCATTCCAGGCAGATCCATCGAGGAACGCATGCGGAACTCTGCAGTTTGCGTTTTTGGAGCGAAGTTCGCATACGCCTGGAGAAGGCCGCGCCTGTCGCGCAGATCGCAGCGCTGCAGCTCGATTCGCCCGTCACGTAACGTGGCTGCGAGGTCGATGGCATCCAGCCGGTAATCCCGGCGGCGGATCGTGCTCCCCTGCACCCGCACATCGACCCAGAGTTTCTCAGGACGCGCCAGGTCACCGCTGAATTGCAGCGCGACCAGCGGACGTTCTCCTTCATAGATCAACTCGTCGAGTTCATCGATGAGCGACTCCAGCCACTTCAGCACGGCGCTTCCTTTCTCTCCCTTCTCCGGCTTGAACTCCTGCGGATTGATCAGGCGTCCGGCCGCATACACTCGCAGTCCAGCCACCTCCGCCTCCGCACGCGCGAGGTAGATCTGCTGGGGAGGGAGAAACAGGCGGGCGTTGAGCTTGGAAATCTCGACCCGTTTGCCTCGCGGGTTGGAGGGGTCCACGGGGAGCGAAAGATTGGCATCACGCAGGTCGAGGGTGTGCAGGAAGGTCTCGCCCTGTTTGCCCTGAATCGCATTGGCGTAGTTGATCCCGATCAGCACCTCATCCACCACTGCAAGGGTGC
>CBINJX010000861.1:0-2948 GCA_966251085.1 uncultured Verrucomicrobiales bacterium | reverse complement strand
CATCCAGGCGAGCCACCAGCAGGACATGGACGGGTGGCCGAACTACTGGCCGGGTCTGCCGCCGATGTGGTACGCCACGCACGTGGTTGGTCCAGTGCTCGGCCTCGCCGGCGGAGAAGCGGAATACGTGAGCTGCTTCGGTTCCGGAACCATCCGCGAGGAACTGGTCAAGCACTACGGCTCGCCCTTTGCCATCGAGAGTGCACACATCAAGGTGCGCAACTCCGACGTGAGCGCCCGCGTGATCCGCAGCCTCTTTGATACCGCCCGCCAGTACCGCGAGAGCATCGACGTGTACGGCTCCAAGAAGAGCGTCGAGTGGCCGCTCATCGAGCATCGCCCGCGGGTCATGCACACGGCCAAGAAGCCCGAGCCAGAGATCCCTGAGGAGATCACGTGCCCGGATTTCGCCAGCCGTCTGCCTGAGCCGATCCAGCGTTACACGACCAAGGGCGTGTATGACTCGGATGACAATGTTCACCTGAGCTTCACCCAGGGCGCCGGTCACGGCGGCAGCCATCCGCACCTCGCCCACGAGTTTGCCATGGCGCTGGTCGAGAACCGCGATCCGTTCCCGAACGCCAGGCAGAGTGCCAACTGGACTTGCACCGGTATTCTTGCCCACCAGAGCGCCATGGAGGGCGGCGCAATCAAGCATCTCCCCAAGGAAACGTTTAACTCCTAACCCCCTATGTCCGCACATTTCCCGAATATCGGCCGGATCGCCTACGAAGGGCCGAAGTCGAAGAATCCGCTCTCCTTCAAGCACTACAACCCTGACGAAGTGGTCGAGGGGAAGAAGATGAGCGATCATCTGCGCTTCTCCGTAGTGTACTGGCACACGCTGTGTGGACAGGGCGCCGACATGTTCGGCGGCCCCACTGCCATTCGTCCCTGGGATGAAGGCAAGGACGGCATCGAACTCGCCAAGGCCCGTGTGCCGGTGTTTTTCGAGTTTTGCGAAAAGCTCGGCGCTCCCTACTACGCCTTCCACGACCGCGACATCGCTCCGCATGGCAAGAGCTTGCGCGAGTCGAATGAATGGCTCGACACGATCGTTGCTCTCCTCAAGGAGCAGCAACAGCGCACGGGCATCAAGCTCCTCTGGGGTACCGCCCAGCTCTTTGCTCATCAGCGCTACATGCATGGCGCTGCCACTAGCCCGAACGCCGAGGTATTTGCCTTTGCCGCGGCGCAGGTGAAGAAGGCACTCGAAGTCACCCACGAACTCGGCGGTGAAGGCTACACCTTCTGGGGTGGCCGTGAGGGTTACTCCACCCTCTGGAACACCGACATGAAGCGGGAACTCGACCACCTCGCGAAGTTCCTCCACATGGCGGTCGATTACGCCAAGGAGATCGGCTTCAAGGGGCAGTTCTACATCGAGCCCAAACCGAAAGAGCCGACCAAGCATCAGTACGACAGCGACGCCGCTGCGTGCCTGAACTTCCTGCGCGAGTACGATCTGCTCCCGTACTTCAAGCTGAACCTGGAGACCAACCACGCCACGCTGGCCGGTCACACCATGCAGCACGAGATGGAAGTCGCCGGCGCGGCAAACGCGCTGGGCAGCATCGATGCCAACACGGGCGATCTGCTCCTCGGCTGGGACACCGACCAGTTCCCGACCGATATCTATCTCACCACCCAGTGCATGCTCGCCGCGCTCAAGTACGGCGGCTTCACCACGGGCGGCGTGAACTTCGACGCGAAGGTTCGTCGTGAGAGCATCGATCCCGAGGATCTCTTTTATGCGCACATCGGCGGCATGGACGCCTTTGCGCGCGGCCTGAAGATCGCCGCAGCGATCCGTGCCGACGGACGCCTCGATCAGTTCGTCCGTGATCGTTATGCCTCGTGGAACGACGGTGTCGGTGCCCGGATCGAGAAAGGCAAGGAGAGCTTCAAGTCGCTCGAGGCCTACATCCTCGAGAAGGGCGAAGCCGCTCCGAATGCGAGCGGTCGCCAGGAGTTCCTCGAGAACCTGATCAACGAGTTCATCTAAGGACCGGGCTTCCGGTTATCCTCTTTAGGGCGGCGTGCACTCCGGTGCACGCCGCCTTATTTTTTACGACCTCTCGTGCGCAGTCGGGCGGGACTGAAGCAGTATCCAGCCGAGGATGGCCAGCAGCGCGCCAATCCAGAAGGGCCTACGCAGGTCGGTTTCACGTGTGGTTGGCTCCTCCATCTGTGCCAGCCTTTCCTGTACGCGTGCCGACTCTGCTTCCAGTCGCTGTACCTCTTTCCTCCACGGTTCAGTCTGCTTCTCCGCAATGCTCCGCGCCGTTTCAGTCGGAGCCGAGGCGGTGCGTGATTCCTGCTCGCTCAGGCGATTTCGGGTTCGATCCAGGGAGTGCTGGATCTGCCGCGACTGTTGTTCGATCTGCATATGTTGCTGCCGTCGTGCCGCGCCCTCTTTCCAGACCGTGAACTGCTCGATCAACACAGCACCCAACGGCACCAGCACCGCCAACATGAAGGCAGCAATTGCCCACACGTTGCGAATGGATCTAGGCGGCAGGTCCCAAGTGTCTTGGGACTGACGCGGCACTGCCCGGAAAAGGTGCATTGCGCAGACTGGCAACAGGATCATGCCCAGCCAGGAGAGCGACACAAAGACGGCTTCATCGACGCCAGGATGCCATCCGCCGCCTTCTGCCAGCACCCCGAGGATAAATACCACTCCGAACCCGGCTGCCCCCGCTGCGAGTGCGAGTGCGATCCAGCCGAAGGTCTTTAACCAGCTACTTCCTGTAGCGGCAGGTTGCCGGAGAGCCTCAGTCTGCCATCTCGCTGCAAGCTTCGCTCCCGGGACAGCCGCGATCGCCGTAGCGAGAAATGCAATTACCGCCGCCAGGAGGATCGAGTTCGGGAGGGTGAAGGCGCTGAACAGCACGATCAGGTAAGCGAACAGAGCATAACTCCATGTCGTTATCAGCGCTCCGGCG
>CBINJX010000860.1:0-2951 GCA_966251085.1 uncultured Verrucomicrobiales bacterium | reverse complement strand
GAAGATCCTCCGAGGCGCTCCGGACATGGTTTGCGACACTCGAAAGAGTTCCCCCTCCGCTTCACTCATGCCGGACGGCGCTCTGGAGATGGAAATCTGGACTGAAAAGATGGTACGCGCCTGTCAGGGCGTGTGGAAGAATTAGTGGATCAGTTGTTCGCTTTGTTCTTTTCGCCTCCCCGCGTGAAACTCCGCACCAAAGCGGCAGGACGCCGCTGCCACTTTTTATACTTCGTGCAGAGGATCACGTCATCCGGTTCCTTTTTGCAAGAAACTGAGATGCGCCCTTTTACCGCTCATCGTTTTCCCAGCGGTTGCGTGACATTTGCGCCGGCGGGAGGGTTGTATTCAAAGGTCGATGCCGGGAGCGGGGTGGGGCGCTGGTTGCGATAGGTAGTCGTAACCCGGTCGTCCTTGGTCAGGATGGCAATCGTCTTGTCGATCTTGTACTCATCATCGACCCAGATCGTCAGCTCGCGCAGCATTCTCTTCAGCCCACCCGATTTTGGTGTCAGGACGAGACGGTAACCACCTGACTCTCGGAATGCTGAATACCGGTAAAACTCGGCAACCTGCTGAAAGTTCAATCCGGCTGTCAACGCCGCGATCGCATCGTCAAAGAACGCTCTTTGGCCGAGTTGATACAGCTCCGCTTCCTTGAAATTTGGGTAATAAATCCAAAGTCGCTGACCGTTGCTCACCGTCAGGCTCGGATTCGAGCCCTTCAACTCACGACGGAACTTGTTTGGAATCTGAAAGGAAAGAGTTCCCTGGTTCACCACCGGCCTCTGTAGAAGCCGAGTGATCTTTTCCTCGGTGAAATCGGCCGTCAGGGAGGGGAACTTCGTACGGTGCTGCTGCAGGTTGGCCAGAAGTTGATTGGTCTCGGCATTCGAAAGTTGAGCGGCTGATGCAGAGAAGAACGGAAGGATCAATGCACCTGCGAGAACCAGCAGGAAGGAAGTACGAGAAATCGGCATGGGCAGTATGGAAAAGGCGGATGTTGAGGTGTTCAGGTCAATTCCAGATCGGAACATAGTGAAACCATTGCTCAGGGTATTGGCGAATTACGGTTTCGAAAGCGGTCGCCACCGCTTGAGTGTTTGCAGCGAGAGCGGCGCGCGAATTTTCACCGCGTTGCATCTCCACAATCGGTTCAGCAAAGGAAACGTAGTGTCCGCGGGAGTCGTGCGCGAGAAAGGCCGGAACGACAGCGGCTTCCGTATGTTGCCACAGCAGCGCTGGTGCGCTGGAGAATTGGGTTTCGCGGCCACAAAGCCGAACCGGTAGACCGGTATTGCCATAGGGACGGTCCACCAGCATCGCGATGCATTCATTGCGGCGCAATGTCTGGATCATCTCCACAAATGCGAAGTCCCGGCCGGGCCCGACTGCGATTGTCTTCATTCCTGCGCGCTGCCGGTAGGAATCCCTCCACTCCGTGAGGGTGGTGGACGGTTCATCCAGGGTGACCACCGTCATTGGCAATCCACGCTGCGATAGCAAGATCCCCCCGAGTTCCCAATTACCGAGATGTGCAGTGACCACGATCACCCCTTTGCCGAGCGATCGCGCTTTTTCCAGATGCTCGTATCCGCGCCATTCGCCGATCAAACGCAATGCCTGCTCCGGAGTGCGGCTCGCACTGTAGAAGTAGTCGCCGACCATTCGGCTGAAATGCGCCACATTCTTTGCACAGAGACTGTCGAGCGCGGGGCCCGAGAGACCTGAAACCGGGGCAAGATTCGATCGGAGAATCGCGCGGAGCTGCGGACGGCGATTGTAGCTCGCGTTCCCGACCGCACGAGCGATCGATTCGATTGCTTTACGGGGCAGAACTTTCGCCGCCAGTCGTCCGGCTTGGAATGCTCGTAAGGTATAAAGTGAACTACGCATCAAGCGGTCGGTGTCTCAACACACTCAGGAAGCGAAATGAAACACGAACCGTTCACCGGTAGGCGCAAATCGGGTTTCGATATGTTCGACCCGACCTCCCTCTGAGCGAGCTTCGGTAGTCCATCCCCCGGCTTTCAGACTTGCCGGTAGTCCTGCGAACACCTGGCGCAAACCGGCCCAGCCCTGAAGCGTCTTGGGGGCATTCTGTACTTTTCCACTCCAACGCCCACGTGCGAGAACCCCCTCGGCGACTACATCATCCCCGCTGACCTGTAGCTTCAGGAGCGGAAAACCCGGCCCAGAGAGGAAATTCAGTGCAAAATCATTCTGTCCGGAATGACGGACTACCACCTCTCCAATGATTGATCGTCCCTCCGCACCCCGGTAAAGGAGTTGCCCGGTGTGGCTTTTCCAATTGGCTCCCGGTGCAGGTAGGGGCTGCGGTGTGGTGCATGCGGTGATCAACAGCGGGAGCGCACACCCTCCGAGGGTATGCAGGAAGCTCCGACGGCTGAAGTTTCTAGTCGTTGGGAGAATAGAGGAGGAAGAGGGGAGAGGCATGGGTGGGGAATCAGGCTGCTTGCTCCAATGCTTCAGCGACAGCTGGCTTTTGCGGTTCGAGTGGCGGACACAGGGGGAAGAACCGCTGAAGGAACAGGACGAGGTAAAAGAGCTGCATCCGCCACCAGATGGCAAATGAGTTGCCGATATTTCCGGCGAGTACAGCATTGATCGCCGGAGCCAGTTGAAGCCGTTCGGTTGGCGTCGTGAAGACCGCGATGAATTCCTCCCGGTACCACGCACTCACGAAGCGCAGATACATGTCCATGATCTTGTTCATGGATCGCGCATATCGCCGGAAGAGGCCGGCTCGCTTTCCGGGAGAGCGTAAGACAGTGTCGATGATGTCCGCGCACTGTTCGCCGGAGTGAATAGCGAGGAATACCCCGGTGCTGAAAATTGGGTCGATAAAGCCGGCGGCATCCCCCGCCAGCATCCAGCGATCACCGGTCAGGCTGCTGTTCCGGTAGGAATAATCGCTCACCGATTGCACA
>CBINJX010000859.1:0-2952 GCA_966251085.1 uncultured Verrucomicrobiales bacterium | reverse complement strand
TTTTCTCTCTCCTGTGATGGATTGCGCCTGTTGGCTGATCCATTTTCCATCTCCACCTGTGGTTTCTGTCGCTCGCCTGCTCCTTTACTCCGCCCGGGCAGAGACGCCGCTGCCTCTTTTGTGCTTCGAGTAGAGGATCACATCATCCGGCCGCTTTTTGCAAGAAACTGAGATGAGCCCTGCAGAGTCACTGCCGGCACCAGCGCTCGCCCCGCATGCCTCCCCTAGTTCACCGGGCAGCGGTTTTTGGAGGCGTCCCAGACATAATTTCCCGCAGCGACTTCACAGCGTCCTCCGGCTTCCATGAGTTTCCGCGCCAGATACCCCGAATGATTCCATCAGGACCAACCAGAGCTGTCGCCAACCCGTGGGAGATCGTGCCACTCTCCGGTTGAATATATACTGAGAACGCCTGCGTCAGGCGTTTGATTTCCTCGGGAGAACCGGTAGCGAAGCGCCAGGAATCACGATTGTCCGTGTAGCGGGCGGCGTATTCATCGAGCACCTCTGGCGTGTCGTACTCAGGGTCAAACGAGATGCTCAGGTATTGTACGTTTGAGCTTAGCTGCGGCTCGTCAGCGACCGCCTTCTGGATGTCCCGGAGATTCTCGTTCATCAGCGGACAAAAATTCGGGATGGGGCACCGGGTAAAAATGAAAGTGAGAAACAGTGGTTTACCTTCAAATGTCTCCTTTGCGATCTGCCGGCCTTTTGAATCCACCAGTTGAAATGGAGGAAGTGGATCCCCCTCTTTAAGACGCTCAACCTTCGTTTCCGAAGCGCTTGCAGTCGCGTCGCTGCGCTTCTCGGGAAGTTGAATCTCGCTCGCCGAGATCTTCTTCACCCCCTCAATCCACGAATCCTTGTCGGTAACCATCATCTTGAACTCGATCGCGTCGCCCGCCTTGAGCGGCTCGACCTCCGACATCGTTTTCACGTCAAACGGCATCGTCATTGCCGGCATGTAGTCCGGTATCTCCTCGTGCTCCACGGTGACGCTCTTTTCCGCGAAGTTGATGCCGCGAAGAATTCCCTGAACTGTATAAGTCTCTACGTTTTGAGTAGGGACCGGGGCATCACCTGTGGTCTTTTCCGGACTCTTCGAGCAGGCGGCAAGGATCGGTATCAGTGCGAGGGAGCAGATACGAGCAAAGGCATTCATTTCTCAACTCTTGTCTGAAAGGGGTGTCTGTGCGTTGACCTGAGTCAATGGTCGGATCGCTTGCCAGTACGCAGGTGCGTTTACCCGATCAAACATTCGTTGCGAGACGGACCTTGATTCTGCCATCCACCCGACAACGTTCGTCACTAGAACCCATATGAATGGAGTCTCGCCAGGAACCGACTTCCATGGCCACCTGGATATCGGCGCAAGACGATTCCTGATTGGCTTGACCTGAATCAAAGCGACATCGCCTGGAACAGAGGATCTGTAACACATGGCTCCGCTTTCACCGCAGCCGTTACTTCTTTCCACGGGTGGATTGTCAGGAGCCAATCTCACCTGTTGGAGCGGCGTATCCCTATTGCGAACTCCGTCAGGATTCTTCCCTTCCAGTGTCCCTTCTTCTGACGCAGCCCCTTTTCATCGGTTCGCAACACCCTGCTTCCGCTCCAGTCCAAGGCAAACGACATCTATTCCGCACTCAACGATCAAGTTCCCAGTCTATGACCCCAGAAACAAAGTCTGTTCATTTCAAGCGTTTCGACGTCCGCAAACTTCTACAGGACGGAATCGAGCCGCTGCCGGAAATCAGCAAGCGGATTGAGGCCCTGAAAACCGGAGAAGGACTCGCGATCATCGCACCTTTCCTCCCCTCGCCGCTGATTGAAAAGCTCCGCAGCGAGAATTTTTCCTCGCGGGCAGAACCTCAACCCGACGGAAGTTGGATCACCTATTTCTGGCGAGATGTTATCGCGTAGCTCACTGTTCCGCAGTGTCGCGGTTGATCTTCACAGCGGGTTCGAGTAACCATTCTTTCCGTGCCGCAGTCCTTTCAAGACGTCCGCAAGCTGGCGATCGCCAATACCCTTCGTGGATGTCAGTTGTTTACCGGAATGCCAAGTGAAGAACTCGCGGAAATCGCCGCGTTCACGATCCCCAAGCAGCTGGAAAAAGGTGAATACCTTTTCCACGAGGGGATGCAGTCGGAGGGGTTCTACGTAGTCCAGCGAGGCGCCATCAACGTGCATCGAGTCAGCCCCCTCGGCAAGGAGCAGGTCATCTCCGTCTTTCATGCAGGGCAATCTTTTGCCGAGGCAGCGCTTGCCACGGAGGCCGGTTACCCGGCGAATGCGCGTGCCATTGAGCCTTCCACAATCCTTCTCATTCCGAAGATAGATTTTCTCAACCTACTGCGGCACCGGCCGGAGTTGGCCCTGAAGATGTTGGGATCAATGAGCCAACATCTACGTGTCCTGGTGGGGCTGCTCGATGACTTGACGCTGAAGGATGTCGAGGCACGACTCGTGAATTGGCTCCTCAAGCGCTGCCCAACACCTTTCCCGAGCGACCCTGTGGTGATTGAACTCGGCCGAACCAAACGCGTACTCGCATCGGAGATCGGCACCGCCAGTGAGACCCTGTCCCGCACTCTGGCTAAGCTTCGCGAGGCAGATCTGGTCAGCGTGAATGGCAGGACCATTACTGTACTTCAACCGCAGCAACTCGAGCTGCTGCTGAAGCGGCATCTTGGAGAGATGTAAGATTCTGCCTGACGGTTCCAAGACCGCTTAGGACCGGCCTGCCCGTGCTCGCACGAATGAGCCTGGCCGGTGAAAGTGCCCGTGCGAACGCCCCCCTTGAGGAAGAGGAAATCCTCAACCAAAGTGCGGTGGTCCCGCGCCTGCGGGAAGGCACCGCTTTGGAGGCAGAGCGGTGTGCCTGCGCAGGGTGGATGTGGAGCTGAGAGAGACAGAGCTTCGTACGTGAGCGGCGGGTCCTGTGGCGCG
>CBINJX010000858.1:0-2972 GCA_966251085.1 uncultured Verrucomicrobiales bacterium | reverse complement strand
ATTCCGATGTCGCTTTAGCGGTTTTCTCTCTCCCCTGATGGATTGCGCCTGTTGGCTGATCCATTTTCCATCTCCATTTGTGGTTTCTGCCGCTCGCCTGGTCCTTTACTCCCCCCGGGGAGAGACGCCGCTGCCACTTTGGTGCTTCAAGCAGAGGATCACATCATCCCGCCGCTTTTTGCAAGAAACTGAGATGCGCCCTGACAGACCTGAAGCGACGGACCTCGGTGGACTTCTGTGAAAGTGAATATCTGAGAGTATCGAGTTGAGAGCAGCCAACGAGCGGGGCGCGTGAAGGCGCAAAGAAAGTTCCTCCAGCCGGTAGTTCCCGGCTCCCCTCAACCGCCGAAGGCGCATTCTCAGTCACTCACCCCTCAACCAACAACCCTCAACTTTCAGAGTAGCAGCGCCTTGGCGTGCGCCGCTGCGGCGCTGGCCAGACCTTGAAGATTGTAGCCGCCCTCCAATACTGAAACCAAACGCCCCTCAGCGTGGCTCTGCGCCACTTTCAGCATCAGATGAGTGAGATCTTCGAAATCGTGATCCTTCAGCGTGAACTGCCCGAGAGGATCGTTCACCCGCGAATCGAACCCGGCTGAAATCAGCACGAACTCCGGGCGGAACTTCTCCATTGCCGGCAGCAGTTTCCTTTCGAACGCTTCGAAGATCTCCGTACGCCCGGCGCCAGCCGGCAAGGGGCAATTCAACGTGGCGCCAGCCCCCTCACCTGCACCCGTTTCATCGGCTCGCCCAGTACCCGGATAGAGCGGCCATTGGTGAGTGGAGAAAAAGAAGACCGAGCCATCGGAATAGAAGGTGTCCTGTGTGCCATTCCCATGATGCACATCCCAATCGACGATCAGCACACGCTCGATGCCGTGCTTCAGCTGGGCATGACGTGCCGCAAGCGCCACGTTGTTGAGGATGCAGAAACCCATCCCGCGATCCGGTGTGGCATGATGGCCGGGAGGCCTGACGACGCAGAACGCACGAGAGATCTTTCCCGTCATTATCGCGTCCACGGCAGCCAATGCACAACCGGCAGCACGAAGCGCCGCCTCCCAGGAATGCGGACCGATATTCGTGTCGCCGGTGCTCAATTGATTGGCACCGCCGTTGATCTCCCGCTCCGCCAAGTCGAGATACTCCGCGGCATGCACCCGCAGCAACTCCTCCCGGCTCACCTCACGGGGCTCTAGCCGGACAAACTGCTGAAGCACTCCCGCAACCTCCAGTCCCCGCAGCACCGCATCGAAACGGAGGGGCGATTCAGGGTGCCCGACACCGCTGTCGTGCTCCTTGCAAAATGGGTCCGCAAACAATCCAACGGGCAACATTGTCTCTGGCATTCGGATGCGAATCGAGGCCCGTCTCCTACCCGCGCGCAGCGAGGGGAATGACAAAATCCGAATGACGAAGTTTGAAGGAAGTCCGAATGCCCAACTCCGAACGACTGGGCGCGAAGCTTCGCGCATTCGTCATTCGGATTTCGTCATTTACCCCGCTCCGCGCGGTAACGCTCCGCGAGCATTCGCCGGCTGATCTTTCCGCGCTCGTTCACCGGGATCTCGTCCACAATCCAGGCGTCACGTGGCTGCTGCCATTCGCTGAGTTCCGCTCGGCAGAACCGCAGCACTTCGGCAGCCGTCACATTCTTCTCTCCCGCCACGCATACCACCGGCTCCTCCCCGCGCAGTTGAGAGGGCACACCAAATACCACAACCTGCCGGACACCCGGGAAACGCAGGATGCGTGCTTCGATCTCTGCCGGATTCAATTTACGGCCGGCAATATTGATCACGTCCGAAGCGCGTCCTTCGATGAACATTCCCGCGCCTTCGAAACGCACAAGGTCACTCGGAGTGAAACGGCCGGCACCCAGCACCTCTTCGTCCGGCTCAGGGTAATAACCATCGGCCACTGCGGCACTCCGCACGGTGATTTGCGATGGCTCTTCGGCGGAACCGCGATCGATTGTCACTCCCTGCATCGGCGTACCGGCAAACCCGTTTGCGTATTCCAGTTCCGGCGAGCGGTCGTAGCCGATACCGCCACATTCTGACGCTCCGTAGAAGGTGTGGATCTTCAGCCCATAGCGACGGCTGAAGGCCTCGCCGATAGCTTTTGTGAGAGGCGCTCCCGCTGAGATGCAGAGTCGGAGCCGAGGGAATTCCGGGCCATCTGCCAATGCGGCGAGCTTGTCGAAAAATACTGGCATGCCGGGAAAGACCGTTGCGCCGCTGCGAGCAAGATCGTTCATGATTGCCCGAGGCAGCCGGTCCTCGCTCGCTACCAGAGGAATTCCGCGACAGAGCAGCGGTGTGACCAGGTTGCTGAATCCGTAGGGATGGGAGAACGGAATCACACCGAAGTTCACGTCCTGATCTGTGATTCCCATGGTTTCACAGATATTGTCGCAATCCGCCACGAGTTGATGAGCCTGAAAGCGCACCGCCCGTGGAGCGCTCGTCGTGCCAGAGGTCAGCTTGAGGAACTGGGGAGCCGTTCCCTGCCAATCGGGAGTTTCCACGGGGTGACAGCGGTGAACCAGAAGGTGGCCATATTCGATCGTCACCAGACCAGCGGCGCCACAGGTCTCCAGAGCCGCCTCGAGTTCCGCTGTCTCCACGTGCCTTCCGAGCGGAAGCGGAATCAGGTCTCGCCGGAACAGGGCAAGCAATACAGCGGGCCAGCGTTCATTGTTTCCGATTTGCAGCCCCACAACGCCCCCGGGGGCAATACCTTCGAATAGAGAAGCAAGCTCCTGCGCTTCGGCTTCGACCTGTCGAAATGTACGGTGGACAGAACCGTCGGAAGCGAGTACGGCAGGGAGATCACCCCGGCGCTCAAGCGTTTGGAGCCAGGCGGTCAGAATTGCGTTTTCTGGAGATGAAGATCGCAAGGAAAAAACGTGGAAATTTTGATTGCAGGCCCGGGCTTGGGCGGTAAGGTCCTACTCCCTTTTTTTCGCT
>CBINJX010000857.1:0-2995 GCA_966251085.1 uncultured Verrucomicrobiales bacterium | reverse complement strand
GAAGATGTTCCGGGTACGCATTCCGCGGTATGTATCGTAGGTCCGGGACTGAGCCGCTACTTGCCCACAGAGTTCAATCGGCATCAGCAAGGTCGCGGCAAGCACCGCGATTAGCATGAAATGGATTTTCATCGTGCCGCCCTCCCTCCCTCGTTCAGACGCAGGAAGCTGAAACGCATAGCAACCATTAGTTGCTGCCCTTTGTTATCTCGTGCAGTGATCTCACATTCCTCCAGGCGCGCAGGAAGTTTGTCCGTCTCGATCTCGTAGATCAGACGGCCGATCGACGACTGGTCGCCATTCGCAGCAGCACGGCACTCAAACGTATCGAACCCCTGCTCGTTGTTTCTCCATTGGGGTGTGACGTTGGTGAAGTTGATCCGGCTGGCGCCTGCCCACCGGCCAATGCCCTTGAAAACTTCATTCTCCGCAGCGGAGCCGTCTTCCGGAAGATCGGTGCGAATCATCTCCTCCCAACGGCTACGGATCGACCGCTCGCGCTCAAGAAGTTGGTTACCACGTGTTACCTTTTCCCGGAGTGAGGCGATACGGTCCCCCTGCTCCTTCCAGTGAGTGAGCAATGGCCCGATGATCACACGGTCCAGGAGAAACAGTCCGACAACGGCGGCAACTGCTATTTTGAGAATTGTCTCGCGATTTTTACTGCGCATGTCTGGCCTCCCATTTGTAGGTGACAGAAAACTGAACGGGGTTTTCACCACGCACTTGCTGCAACTGCAGCCCGGTCACGTCTGGCCGGCTGCGCAGGCGATCCAGCATCGCCATGAGCGCTGACTGGCTCCGGGCAAATCCCGTGCAGGTGACTTTTGATCCTTCGGCAACCTGGATGCTCTTGGCCCAGACCTCCCCCTGATCGGGGAATGCGCCGATGAGCGCCTCCAGGACCTCCAGAGTCTGAGGTGTTCCATCAAACCACGGGCGGAACTGCCGGATCTTCTGCTGTAGATCCTCGAGTTGTGCAACGTTGGAGCGCATCGCATTCCACTCCGACTCGAGACGGCTCTCGATTTGAGAACGCACAATGAGCGCAAGAATCGGCAGGATCACCAACCCAACCGTGCCAGCAACGAGAAGCCGGCGCTTCTTGCTATCGACCCGTTGCGCCCACGCCTGCCACTTCTTGACTTCCGGTGGTACGAACTCGAATGCCACCGGACGTCCTGCCAGATAACGCTCCGCGGACTCCACTGCCGGGCCCTCGGAGGCAATCCCCCCTGCTTCGACGGGCGCACAATCCACATTCTCGATGCCCATGCGTTGCATGTGCTCGCGAGTCTTGTGGCAAAGGGATTCAGCTGAAGTTGGGGTACCGCCGAACTGCGCCACCCGCACCTGCTGCCGAACCGGCTCCGGCAAACGTCCCAACGTGATCCGGATCTCACGGCAAAACGTTGCGGCATCAAAAGCGGGATCTCGAGGTGTCGTGGGCGTGGAGAGTGAGCGCAGCGCGGCAATACCGCCGCCTGCTGTAATCACCATATCGACATGCGTACCGTTCGCCAGGAAATGAACGGACGATGGCGGATTCGGTCCTTCGACGCAGCGATTGAGGCCGAGGGAAATCGATACAGCCTTGCATCCGGCGGCTTCCAGCATCTGCTCAACAGCAGCCATTCGCTTCTGCGGAACCGCGGCAATTGTTGCGCGCTGTTTGCCATCCTCGGCCTGGTACGGGCTGTGTGCGATTCGTAACTCAGATACAGGAATCGGAAACTCGCGCTCTGCCTTGAGTTCTAGATACCCCCGGAGGTCTTCCGTATTGATCTCCGGTAGGTCCGTAGCACCGGTGAGTGCCCACCCGGGAGGTATGCAAACCACGCAGCGACGTTCACGAATTCCGGCCTGCTCCAGAAGCGCTGCAAATTCGCTCCCTGCCTTCGCAGGATCGGAAACAATCGCGTCAGCCCCGATGGGCAGGGAAAGCGGCTGCATGATTTCGGTTTTCCCATCCTCCTCGCGTAAGAGCACAACCGAAGCGGAGCTGGATTTCAGGCTCACAGCCAGCACGGTGCGCGCGCGGAGTCGCGCTTTCAATTTCGCGACGTGGGACTTCGCAACATCAAGATTCATTGCATCTCCTTTCTGGCAGCGAGTGTCTGTCTCACATTGCTGCCGAGCGCCCAACCAAGGGGGCTCAAATTCCGACGATAAATTATGCGGGGTGCGCCGGTACTCATATCGATCACAAAGCGGGTTCTGCGATAGCCACGGCCATGTCTGCCAACTGCGGCGACATCGGCTCGGACTTGGTAGCTGCTGCCGGTGATCCAGCGGCCAGCTTGAATAGCTGCTTCCTGGCCCAGAGCCTCGATTGCCCATGCGATGCTGGCCCCCATTTCCGCACGGTTCTGACGAGCAGCAACCAAGCTGGCCGCTTTATCAGTGCCGATACCTGGAATGCATGCAAGTACAGCCTCACTTGCAGTATTCACATTCACCCTTCCGCCGGGGCCAAATTGGTCCGTGATTTCAGGTGCGATCTGCGACTGCTCGTCCGCACTCAGTCCTCCCCGGATGAAGAACTCGGTCACATTCTGGATCGTGTTGGTACCCAGCGCTGAAATGATTGCGTCAGCCCGGGAAGGGATCTTCTGGCGGATCAGCGCCTCCAGATCGGCGCGCGAGTTGTTTGCAGAGACATTTACCCGGGGCGTTGAGCCATCCGATTGCGTTGTCGGCTCGCTGCTGAACGCCGTTACATACTGCAGGACACCGAAGTCGAGTTGCCCGTTGGAGTTGTCATCGGGAAGGGTCTTGCTGCCGTCATCCTCATTCGGATCCAGAACGCCATTCAGGTTAGTATCTTCTCCGTAAAGAACATATGGATCCGCCCCATTCACCAGCGCGAGTTCTTCGATCGACTCGAATGGTGCATTCTTCGCGGCATATGACGGCTGCCGTAGCATATAAGTTTCCGATTCTGCGCCGCTCTCGGAGATCTCTTCGTTTGAGTCACGCCAGTCCACGATTGCGG
>CBINJX010000856.1:0-2996 GCA_966251085.1 uncultured Verrucomicrobiales bacterium | reverse complement strand
CGGCACGAGCGGCAGGGCAAGCGTGAACCGGGCGCCTCCGTCCGGCTGGTTCTCCACAGCCACAGAGCCGCCGTGCCCTTCAGCGATATGCTTCACGATACTCAAGCCGATCCCCGCCCCCTGTGTCTCCCGCCGAAGTTCCGAGCCGAGCCGGTAAAAGCGCTCGAAGATATTCCCCTGCTCCGACTCCGGCACGCCCGGCCCCTGATCAATGACGGATAGCTCCCAGCGATCCGATCCGTGAATGGCAAGCACGACGGTGATCGTCGTCCGTTCCGGCGAAAACTTGATCGCGTTATCGAGCAGGTTGATCAGAGCCTGCTGCAAGGAAAGGCTATCGCAGAACGGTGGCGTCTCTATCGTCTCAGGCAACTGGATCTGTATCTCCTGCCGTTTCTGGGTAGCACGCGGACGCATCAGCTGGACAGCGTCGCTCGCCAGTGTGGCGATGTCGCATTCGGCGAACCGGTACGTCTTCCGGTTCCGCTCAATCCGAGCCAGGTCCAGCACGTTCTCAATCAGTGTCCCGAGCCGCCAGCACTCTTCCGCGATCAGCTGATGATATTCGTGGCGGCGCGACTCCTCGGAAACAATCCCGGACCGGAGGTTCTCGGCCATGATCCGCATCGATGCCACCGGCGCCCGCAGCTCATGGGAGATACTGGAAACGAAGTCGCTCTTTAGAACATTCAACTGGCGCTCCCGGGTAAGCGCGGCGTTCATCATCCAGATGCCGCCGCATGCCGCAAGCACCGCACACCCGAGCAGAGCCGCGAGCCAGAGTGTCTGCTGGCGCTGCTGGGCAAAGAGTTTCGCCGGATTGAGGAGGAGGCCTGTGATGACAAATCCGTCCTGTTCCAACTGAGCCAAACGTTCACCTGAAATCTTCTCCAGGAGCGGCTTGCCGTGAAAGAAGACCTGCAGGCTGGCGTACTCCGGCAACGCTGCACCCGCCTCGGCGACAGCCGCGGCTGCAATCTCCGCGAGGCGATCCTTTGCGATCAAACGCCATTCGTCCGGCTCCCCCGAGCGCTCGGCCCACCAGAACTTTTCATCGGCCTGAATCCAGGAGGGTGCATTCGCAGATGCGAGGAAACTCTCGTTTTCCCTGAATACCCGCCGCACCTCCTCATCCGCATTCCATCGCGCACGCCACTGCTCCAGCGTGCTGGTAGGATGCCCGGCCTCACGCAGCAACATCTCGGCTCTCGTGAGGAGTTCCGGGGTGATGACGGAGGGATGCGTTTCCACAGCTGCGCGAGCCAAGGCGCTGACCCGCGCCTCTCTTTTCGCGGGATCGTCTTCGATCTGCAGGCGCTTCCATTCGACCAGCGGCAATAAAGGTAGTCCGCTTTCGGTCAGTGCCTCGGGATGGTTGCTGGCAATCTTCTCCAGGAGCGGGCCAGCAGCGGAGGGATCAGCCGCCAACGCCTGTTGATAAAGCGTCTGCGCCTCATCAGGCGGCTCAGGGAGCGGAGGCACCGGATAAGGCCGGGGTATCGGAACACTTTGCATCTCCCCGAAGGTGGACCTGAGTGCCTGCGAAACCTGCCGCACTACTCGCTCGACCTCCCGCTCTGCCCCTTCCCGCGCCGCCAGTCTGCTCATTTGCAATCCCCTGATCCCGAGCGCTGCCAGCAGGAGCAGAGGAACAAAAACCAGTGCCATCGGCCACCATGGGAGCACCCCGGCCAATCGCCGATGGAACCTGCCTGTTTTGAGCCGTGATGGAGACACGATGAAAGTTTGCTGCAGACCGCGAAGGAGTTGTCACGCTTTTGTCATTTTCCCGGTGGGAGGCGAGGCTCGAGTTTGGGCCTCGCGGTTTCGCCGGGCGGATTGGCAAGCTTGACTTACATCAAGACGAAGAACGTTTTCCGCAAAATCTGCGTAGCGAATGTGTAGCTCGAGGGTTACTAGCGAGACTATGTCCCCTCATCCCCTTCAGATTCTACGTTCTGCCGTCGGATGGAGACTGTTCGCGCTCCTCCTCGCAGCCGTTTCAGCACACGCGGAGGATTTTCAGGGCTCCACCCATCAACTGCCTTACGATGAGGAGGTGATCCGCTACAGTGAGCAGACGCCGAACGATCCGATCTCCCAGCTTCAGGCGAAGATTGCGAGCGGGGAGATCAAGCTGCAGTGGGATGACAAGTTTGGGTATCTCCCGAGTGTACTGGAAGCGCTGAAGGTTCCCGCTTCCTCACAAATGCTGGTCTTTTCGAAGACATCGCTGCAGCGCCGCCTGATCACGCCGAAGAACCCGCGGGCGCTCTATTTCAATGATGATGTGTACATCGGCTACATCCCGGGGGCGCCCGTGATGGAGATTTCCGCGGTGGATCCGAAGCTCGGCGGAACCTTTTACACGCTGGAACAAGAAAAGGTGCGCAAGCCGAAGTTTGTCCGGGATGGAGACTGCCTGCGCTGCCACGGTTCCGCGCGCAGTCTCGGCGTGCCAGGCCATATCATCCGTTCGATTGCCACGGATGAAACCGGTGAACTCGAGACGGGCAACGAGGCCGAGCAGGTAAATCATTGTACTCCTCTCGCAGAACGCTGGGCGGGCTGGTATGTGAGCGGACAGCACGGCACCCAGGCCCACCGGGGCAATCTGATCGGAGCGGAGGCGTTTGCACGGCATGCCAAGGAGCCGAATTACCTGGGGAATCTCACCGCTCTCGACCAGTTCTTCGACACAAAGCTCCACCTGCGCCCCTCCAGCGATATCGTCGCGCTGATGGTGCTCGAGCATCAGACGCATATGCATAACTACATCACGCGGCTGAACTACGAGACGCAGATCATGATGCAGACCTACGGGCATATCCGTTATTTGAAAAACCAGGTGAACGCCTTTCTCCGCTTCATGCTGTTCACCGAGGAAGTGCCGCTGACGGAGCCGGTAAGCGGAGATCCAAAGTTTGTGGAGGACTTCACCTCCGTGGCAATTCGCGACAGCAAGGGGCGATCACTACGGGATCTGGATATGAAGA
>CBINJX010000855.1:0-2999 GCA_966251085.1 uncultured Verrucomicrobiales bacterium | reverse complement strand
TCTCCATTTACTGCACATCGTGTCCGAAGCCGGACAGCGCAGAAATGCGCGCTTTTCCCCAGACATCCCAACCCTCCTCTGCAGGGGCGCTCAATAAATGGCCAAAGTCGAGCTCGGACCTCAGCTTTCACGATCAACTCGCCGTTCAGCGGCGCTGCAGCAGCTGAACGATAATAATCGCGGCGAATGACATAACAATCAGCGCAATGGCGAGAAGGACAGCGGTCGTGGTCTCGCCGGTTTCCATTGCAAAGAAGATCGCGACGGGGGCCGTCTGGGTTCGGCCGGGGATGTTGCCGGCGAGCATCAATGTCGCACCAAATTCGCCAAGCGCCCGCACAAAGCTCAGGACGACTCCTGCCGCAAGACCGGGCCACGCCAGCGGAACCATGATCCGTGTCAGAATCCGCCACTCGGATTTACCAAAGATCCGGGCAGCGTCCAGCAGGGTGGGGTCGATCTGTTGAAAGGCACCCCGAGCCGCCTGATACATGATAGGAAACGAGACGACGAAGGCTGCAACGACCGCACCTGGCCATGAGAAAACGATCGGAATTCCGATCTCTTCCAGCCATTGCCCTATCGGTGAACGGCGACCAAAGGTAATGAGGAGAAGCAGGCCGACGACGGTGGGAGGTAGGGCGAGAGGCAGAAGCAGCAGCGCATCAAAAAGCGCTCCGACACCAGAATTTTTCTGGAAGCGCCAGCGTGCGAGGAGTGTACCCACGACTGCTGATAGCAGCGTCGCACAGATGGCTGTCTTTAGGGAAATTCCTAGCGGTGTCAGCGGCACAGGGGGCCATCGCATCTTTTCCTGCCCGGATTGCCAACGACAGAGTTTGGAGGCGGACTACTCAGAGACCGTGAAACCGTGTTTCTCGAAGATTGCTCGCGCTTTCTTTGACTTAAGGAAAGCAATGTATTTCACCGCAGCATCGACATGCCGTGAGCGTCGCATAATGGCGACAGGATAAACTATTGGCCGGTGCGAGCCGTGAGGGGCTTCGGCTGCTATGCGAACTTTGTCGGAGCTTGTCGCGTCTGTCCGGTACACCATGCCTGCATCGGCATTCCCTGTGGCGACAGCAGCAAGCACTTGGCGGACATTCAGCAGGCGAATGAATTTTGGCGCCAGTCGCGGTGTCAGCTTCTGCGTTGCAAAGCATTCCATCGCGTACGCCCCAGCCGGCACACTCTTGGGTTCACCAATGGCGAGGTGTTTAACCTGCGGTTTGGTTAGATCTGCGAAACCTTGGACATCCTTGCGGTCTTTGGGGGTGATCAGAACAAGCGTGTTCACCAGCAGGTCCGCCCGGCTCCCAGCGTGCAATAGACCCTGCTTTTCGAGCGCATCCATTGGTTCCGCAGCCGCCGAGATGAAGATATCGGCGGGCGCTCCATTCTCGATCTGCTTCTGGAGGGTGCCAGAACCGCCAAAGTTGTGAGTGATCTTCACTCCGGCGGTCTCATGCTCGTAACTGGTTCCAATCTCATTCAGAGCATCCGTCAGGCTTGCTGCCGCAGAGATCAGAAGCTCCTCGCCCGAGGCAATTCGGGCGAGGCAGCAAAGTGCAAATAATGCGGTCAGGCCCTGGAGTAACCGCATAGTCCGATCCAACTATGCCCCGTCCGCTCCAGCCTTCGCAGGCGCTCCGCGGCGTCCCTTCGCTGCGGGTTTCTTCTCGGCGCGTGGTTCAAACTCGAATCCGACTTTTCCTTTCTCACCGAGCACAAGGTACGCAGAGAACGGTTTGCCCTTTTTGCTGATGAAGCGAGGAATGAGATCCGTCTTACCTGTCTGAACCAGCTTGATCGCCTGATCGCGCGGGATCTCCTTTTGAAGAATCGTGCGCCCCATGCGGAAGGTGCAGTTCTTCGAGGCAGCATGCTCGCATTGATACGACTGAGCAGTCTCGAAGACGTTCCCCTGACGGCAGACCGGGCACTGGCCGAGAGGTTCGGGATTCGTAATGGCCGGGCCGGTTCCACCTTCGCCTTCGGCGTTCTCTTCCTCGAAGTCGAACTTCTGCTTTCCGTCTTCGCCAAAGGTAACCACAGCAGAGAAGGGGCGTCCGAGTTTAGAGCGGAAGCCTTCCAGCGGTCCCACTCGTCCCTCTCGCAGGAGCGTCACCACTTCATCACGCTCGAACTCGCGTCCAGCCATGATCTTCCAGACGATCTTGTCGCAGCCTGTGCACTCGTAGGCGCGGAACGTCTCTTTGAATGGGCTCGATCCGCATTTCGGGCAGGTGACTTCCAGCGGATGGAACGTGCCGGTGATCTCCTGGCCCATGTTCTCGCGCACCTTCTCCACGATCGTGCTCGTAAGCTCGCGGATCTGGCTCATGAAAGCCTGACGCGAGAGCTGTCCGCGCTCCATCTGCTTCAGCCGTGATTCCCATTCGCCCGTAAGCTCGGGTTTCGTGAGAGCCTCGGCGTTGATGTTGCGGAGGAGGGTAATCAGGGAGAGGCCCTTGGCGCTGACCACGAGCTCTTTGCCCTGACGCAGGAGGTATCCTTCGTCGAGCAGACCTTCGATGATCTGTGCGCGCGTTGCCGGGGTGCCGAGGCCGCGCTCACTCATCGCTTCGCGAAGCTCTTCGTCATCGACGAACTTACCCGCGCCTTCCATGGCGGAGAGGAGCGTGGCTTCCGTGAAGCGTGGTGGCGGTTTGGTCTGGTTTTCCTTTACCTCGATCGCTTCCGCCCGGGCGTCTTCACCGGGGCGAATCGCTACGATCGCCTTATCGCTGTCGGCATCAGTCTCGGCCTGACGTCCGTAAACCGCGAGCCAGCCGGGATCTACGACAATCCGACCCTCCGTCTTGAAAGCCTCGCCTTCCACGCGGGTGATACGCGTGGTGACTTCGAACTGCGCCGCCGGGAAAAACACCGCGACGAAACGTCGCGAGACCAGGTCAAAGATCTTCTGCTCGGTCTCACTGAGGGACTTCGGCTGAGTGCCGGTCGGAACGATCGCAAAGTGATCACTGACCTTC
>CBINJX010000854.1:0-3001 GCA_966251085.1 uncultured Verrucomicrobiales bacterium | reverse complement strand
TTCTGCAGATAACTGATTTGCGCCGGGGTATCGAAATCCGGATCGGGCTCGACGACCACAAGTCGATCGGACGACGGAACGCCGTTGGAAGTCTGCCAGCTCACCTCGTTGCCTTCGGCTCGGTCGATCTTGAAGATATAGCCACCCGTCAGCGCATCACCGCTGTTTTCATAGGGCTGCAAAGAGACAATATCGAGGCGGTCCTTGGTCGATTTGATCTTCTCGGTCAGCACGTAAATGCCCGCGTAGTCGGAATAGTCGAGCTTGCCGCCGTTCTGGTTGAAGAACATTTCGACGAAAGCTGTCCGAGGAGCCCATCGGCCGATCTGACGACTCACCTCGTAGATGAAGGCATTGTGCATGTACGTGTCGTCGTACGACCACGGACCGTTCAGCACCCAATCTGACTCTTCAGGCAGCCCTAGGAAGGGCTGATCGAGATCGGCATTCTGCTCATCCCAAAGCTCGAGCCCATAACTCTTCTTCTGGAAGCTTGCCGACGAGGAGCCGCGCACCCTCGTGCCGGCGCGTGTGAACATTTCAGGCGTAGAGTTCAGCCGCGCCACACCATTTACCAGGGGGAAAACATGGAGAAGTGTGGGGGTATAGGAGTTTGTGCCGCTATCCACCGGCTGCCCATCGCCATGGTCATCGGCTACGAGGATCGGAAGATTGGAGGTAAAGTTCGACGAGTTGTTCGAAGCCCCCGTCTCGAGCAGGAGGTATTGAGCAGTAACGGTTTGCCCCCTCTGGCCAGTAGCCGGATCAAAAACTGCAGCGCGGATGAGTTTGCTCGAGCCGATCGTAATCTGCCCGGTGTACAGTGGCGAAGACGTGGTCGGTTCAGGAAGCGTTGCCCCCGAAGCACTAGGATCGGACATCACATAGCGGATCTGCTGCCCCGCAGCCGCCCCAGAGAGGACGAGAAAGAAACCGGTCGTAAACGTACCGGAGGGCCGGGAGTACTCGACAAGCTGAGGCAGCCGCAACGAGTCATTCCCTCCAGCAATGAGTTGAGGCAGGAGGAAACAGTCGGAGCTGGTGAGGTTTGCATTCAGTCCGTGCAGGGCCAGGAGGTTGTTTCCGCCAGCCAGAGCGCCCTTGGCTCCAGTGATGTCGAACTCCTCGAAGTTATTTGCTCCATGGACCACCGAGGAGTTCGAGTTGTATGTGAGCGCCGCGGGAGAAGGTGACCCCGATGAGGAGACCACGAACTGCCCATTCAGAAAGGCAGCAAAGGCGTCATCATATCTGATGCGCAGGGTGAGCTTGGTAACCGTCGTTCCACTCGGAAGAGAAAACGGGATGCGGATGTAAACTGTGGTGTTTACGTTTTGCATCGTGACCGGCAGCCCGACATCGCTGCTCAGGTTTGGATTTGCACTGGAGGTGAAGTAGCCGACGCCCAATGTTCCCGATGGCCATGTAGCATCGCTGAAACTCTGGGAACGCCAGGAAGTACCAATGGTGTTATTCGAAGGGACTATGGCCCGGCATGGCGCTCCTTTATCAGTGAGGAGCAACGTCTGAACGGCCCGTGCCTGGCCATACGAAACATTTGCAACCTGCGCAGGGAAGGCAGGCGCGAATTCAGTAGTCACGGTGGATCCGTCAGGCTTCACCAGAGCGAGGTATTCGCCGTCGGCGGAAAGCTTGAAGTTCGTATGCAAGGGCTGCCCGGTGACCCGGCGATCTTTGTCTGAGGCAAAGACGAGCAGGTATCCCTTGGCTGGAACGTTGACCGCAGGGAAACGCCATTTCGCCTTATTGGATGCGGTGTCGGTGAGAAACCATCCGTCGAGGTTCACAGGAGCCGAGTCTGGATTATGGATCTCGATCCAGTCCGAACGATCACCATCCTCGTCCGCGATCGAACTGGTGTTATCTGCCATGAATTCCGAGATGATGGGATCGGCTGCGTGCGCCACCGAAAGCGCGCACGCGATGAGGATCGCGGCAAACCGCTGCAGGACGTTCATAAGGGGATAAATAAATCTAAGAACGGTCCTGCACGTTGGCGAGGTGTTTCGCCGCTCTGCAACGGGGAGCCGTCTGGTTGATGACTACTCGAGCAATCTCCCAGAGTGCTCTGCAACAGTCGATTACAAGCTCATCCTTCCACCGTAATCTACACCGCCGAAACTCGCCTTTTCGAGAGCAATACGAACGCGGAAATTGGTTTCGGGCAATTCAATGATCATCAAGCCCCCCCTTAAAAAGCGGAGCGCCGGTTGGCCCACCCCGAACCAACCGGCGCGAAATGCAAGCCCTCGAGTGGGTTGCAACCGGGATTTCGCCTTTACGACAGTGAACGGATGGGTCGTGGAGGAAAAAACTTTGCGAGGCCAGAAAGCTGTCGGCGCACACCATCGTTTCCGGACGGGATGCCCCACTGCCAATCGCTATCTGGGCTTCTAAATTCTTAGAAATTCTCGACCCCGACCTAGCGGTAAGGGAACCGCATGAGTATTCCTGCACCTCCACCCGTGGAGCATCGGGCGAACGTGGAAGTATAAGTCGCCAACCCAGGTTCGAATCCCCGACATGCGATTCTACTGCGGTAGCAGCGCATAATACACACGGTTATGAGAACAGAAGGCACCGACGAAAACCGGAATGCGTTCGCATCCGAGATGAGGCGGCTACGCGCGCATCTCGGTGAATGGTTCGAGCAGGATCTCGAAGATGTATCCGATGGATACTGGGCAGAGGCTACCCTCAGTGAATTGAAGTCGCGTGGTTTTCTCTGCATTGAGAAGGTGACCGATCGCGAGGTGTTGGTTTGTCTGGGCCGAAAAGGGATTGTCCATGTCTCCCGAGCCCCCACCCGTTCACTGGCCATCGCCAGGTCGATCCAGCAATTTGCGGATAACCGTTCCGAAGCGGCACTGCTGAGCCCGGCCGGCGATCTGTTATCCTGAGAAAGGCAGTTGAGAACAACCAACGAGCGGGGCGCGTGCAGGTGAAAAGAAAGTTCCTCTAGCCGGTAGTTCCCGGCTCC
>CBINJX010000853.1:0-3013 GCA_966251085.1 uncultured Verrucomicrobiales bacterium | reverse complement strand
TCGACACCGGCACAAAGACCGTGCGCAAGTTCACACTGCTCGCCAATGTGGCAGGAAGCGCCGGTCAGCAGCGCGCGCTGCTCGGGAATGAGGCGGTGACCTGCCTTATCTATTTCACCGACCGCACCCAGGCGGTCGTGAGAGTGGCGTTGCCGTAAGCGCGTGCTGTGTCGAGGCGGCTCTGTTTTACACCTTTGGTTTTGACCGTGCTACCGGCTTCCGGGGGAGTGTGGAATTCAAGAATCGACTCCTTTGACGTTCAGCTTCTTGAAGGATTGGCAATCTCTTCCGGAATACTAGATCTAACACGAATTCATGAAACGCAAGCTAATGGTTATAACTGGGATCTGTATCCTCATTATCCTTGTAAGCGTTGCTTCAAGCTTCGTGCGGTGTCGGAATCGTATCCGGTCGATCACATACGGTATCACATTCGAGAAGCAACAGTCAGGTCACTATCCACGCGCGCTGGTTGGGGGAGGTCAAGAGGGAGTTTCAACGGATAACCCACAGTCAACCCGGGAAGGATTTGTTTCGACGGATTCAGAATTCGTGTATCTAAACTGGGATCGATCCGGGCTTGATGCGGATGAAATTCAGGGTGATTTCCCGCTTATCTATGATCGGCTCTCGGTAAAGCATTTCGGTTGTGGTATTCATTTGAGCACCGTAAACAGGGGTGTATCATGGGACTTTGGTGCTGCACGGTTGAAGGCCTTCATTGCTGCGCATCCGGAACTGCACATTCCAGCTCCTGAATAGGCTATCATGTGCGAGCGTGCGAAGGTGGAGGGGAATGACTGTGGTTCCCGGGGACGTTCCCGCGAGCAGCGCACTGCTGATTCTCATTTTGAGCGGAGCCGTCCCTCAAGAGTTGTTTGACGGAATGGGAGTTCCTGAAGAATTCGGTAGGTATGACTCGCGTAAGCTTACTCGCTGCCTGTACTGCACTGTTAGTTGGATGGAGTACCGCTCAATCAGCGGAGGTAGAGTCAGTCGATCTCGTTCTGGTGCGATGGATGAAGTTGATTCGTCAGGGTAAAGCTCAAGAATTGTTCGAAGAGATTGACCGTAATAATTTTTCGAACTTCAGATTGCCTCCTCCTCCGCTCGTGGAAGCGGCAAAGGTCGGCAACGTGGAGATCATCCTTGGGCTGCTCGAACGAGGAGCGAGAGTGGACCACCGGGACGGTGCTGGCCAGACGGCGCTGCATCTCGCCATGCGGGAGAACAACGCTGAGGTAGTAGAGATTCTCCTAAAAGAAGGTGCCGATCCTTTTGCTATCGGGCATTACTTCCAATCACCCCTGCGGCTCACAATCAAACACGAGATGTCAGAGGCACGTGAACGCTTCCTTCAGCATCTCAGGGCAGATGGACGGTTGGAACGCGTACTCGATTGGGAACTTGCAATTCTCAAAGCGCGCTCTTCGCCTCAGGAACTCGCGACGGAGCGGGCGAAGTTCAAGAGATTGATACCGGAGTGGGGGAATCGATGAGGTTGAGCGGCTCGGGGGAGTGCTTCGACGCAGTCGCCCTTGGGTAATTTCATGTGCGCCTCATGCAGCGAGCACAAAAAGATTGGGAGACGAGCGGGCATTCTTTGCAGGTCCATCCGCTGACATGGTGTTTGAAAGACGAGAGCATCCCGATTAGCCAACTACCTCGAGGAGGTTACGTCCCGAAGCCCACAGCGGGGCGGCGGAGGCAGGTTGTGAATGTTGTCAGTACACGAACTGCGATGAAAAGAAATGGCCGCTCAAGCTTCGCTTGCCGCAGGAGGAAGGTTTCCGCTTTATCCACTTTCGTATGAGTTCCGCCGAGATCCCGCAGCCGCATGATGGCCTGATCCGCTATACCTTTGGCTCGCCCGGGAACGCCTGCTCGCTGTTGCAGGCCTACCTGCCTGAAGCGCTCGTGCATGCGCTCGACTGGCAGGGCTTGGAACTGCAGAGCGGCTCGTATGTGGATCCCGAGCTGCGCCAGAGCGAATCCGACCTGCTTTATCGGGTGCCGGTGCGGGCCGATCGCCAGGCGCAGGGAGCAGAGGAAGTTTTCTTCCACATCCTGCTCGAGCATCAGAGTAGTCCGGACGCGGAGCTGCGCCTTCGGCTGCTGAGTTATTCCGTCGAGATCCTGCGTCGCTTGCGCAAGGAACGAGGCCGATTGGAGAAAGCGCCTGTGATTCTGACCCTGGTCATTGCCCAGGTGGCAGGCGGCTGGCGTATTTCCCCGCAGTACGCGGACTTCGTCGCCTGGCCGGACGGGCTTCGTCCGGCACTGGAGGGGTATGTGCCGCAGTTTGAGCATCTGCTGATCGACCTTGGCCGGGAGAGCCAGGAGAGCCTGCGCGGGAATCCGGAGGTGAGGCTTGCGCTGGGGCTTTTGAAAGCGAGCGCGGAGAAGCGGCTGATGGAGTGGCTGGACTGGGCGTTTGCGCTGATGCATCTGGTCCACTCGCCGGAGACGCTGCAAGTGCTCTTCCGCTACCTGGCGAGTGTCGAGAGCGGATTGAACTTGAAGGAGGCGGTGGAGAAAGTACGTTCCAGTCGGCTCCCACAAGCAGAACGCGCTATTATGACCATTGCTGAAGAACTCAAAGCAGAGGGAAGGGTGGAAGGGATGAAGAAGGCGTTGATCGGACAGGCGCAGGCATTGGAGCGGGTGCTCGGGCGGGAGGAAACGCCGGTGTCCGTGCTTGCGGAGCGCTCGCTGGATGAACTCCAGGCGCGGATTGAAGCGCTGAACGGCGACATTCGTCAGCGACTGTCGCAGTAACGCGGAGAGAAAAATCGAGATTGGATCGGCAACGTGCTTCAGGAGTTCGGGTACAGGCACGACTTGGCAATTACCCGCGACCTGAACATTACGGAGTCGAGCTACAATCCGCGTAATCAGATGACCGGCCGGACCGGCGGCTCGGGGGTGGCGACGTTTGAAGGAACGGTCACCGAACCTGCGCGTGTTACCATTTCCGGGCAGCCGGCAAGCGCCTTGTGGAAGAAGGGGGCGC
>CBINJX010000852.1:0-3014 GCA_966251085.1 uncultured Verrucomicrobiales bacterium | reverse complement strand
CACCCGCGGACGTCAGCGCCTCGCCCAGCCCGCCCTCAAAGTCCGCGGCCGCGAGTACCTGCGGATCATCTATGGTCCGGAGTACACATTGCCGGAGCACCTCAACCGGCTGCGTCAGCGCGCGCTCAACACCAAACGCTCGCTGGCCCTGCGGGAGTTTGCACTCGGCGTCGAAGCGCTCGAACGATTCGTCCGGAAGGAAGCACTGCGACAGGTCCACGAGTGTGTGTTTGGGATTTTGGCGCTGGAGAGTGAGCCTGTGGATCCGCGGCTTTGAGACGAGTCCAACGACTTGGTTGCAGGGGTTGAGAGAATCTCCCGCACCTTCCGCGCTGAAGTAAGCGCCCCGGCAGGGGCAGCAGGAAATTAGCCCCGGGTCAGTCTCGCCGAAGCTGCTTGCAGCGAAGGCGGACGCCACCCGGGGTCCCGTCCAAAAGGCGAAGCCTCTCGAAGCTCCGCGAAGCGCGTCTGCCATCCTCTCCTCCACGAATTGGATTTCCACACGGCGGTGTGCCCTATCGTCTCTCCCTCATGAGGCTCATTCGCGACTCATAGAGCGGGCCTTCAGCCCTTGGTCCTTGTTGGGGCGATTTCCTAGGGCTGCGCCCTAGGCTGGTATAGAACGCGCCTTCGGCGCTGAAATGCAGGTCCCCGAATGGATTGCCATCCCTAATCGCCACGTCCATCCACCCCCCTGGACAAAATAAAACCCGCGCTGCGCGACATAGGGGGGCGCGCAGCGCGGGCTCGAGGAGGAAACCGGAAAGCTTCCGATTGTTCCGGGACAAGCCCGGAGAAAAGATTAACGCTTGCTGAACTGGAAGCGCTTACGGGCACCGGGCTGACCGGCCTTCTTACGCTCCTTCATACGAGGATCACGGGTGAGGAGGCCGTCGGCCTTCAGGATACCGCGATTCTCAGGATTCGCTTCGATGAGCGCACGGGCAACAGCGAGGCGAACTGCGCCTGCCTGACCGGCAACACCACCGCCGTTTGCATTCACCTTCACGTCAAAGTTATTGACGGTCTTGGCGATTTCGAAGGGGCGGAGAACGACGTTCTGGAGAGCCAGCGTCTTGAAATAGTCATCAAAGGGGCGGCCGTTGACGACGATCTTGCCCGTTCCGGGGCTCATACGGACGCGCGCGATTGCAGTCTTGCGGCGGCCAGTGGCGATGAATTCGGATGCTGCCATGGTCTAAAATTACTTGAGGTCCGTGACGGTGGCGGGCTGCTGAGCCGCATGCGGATGCTCGGAGCCAGCGTACACCTTCAGCTTAGTGAAGATCTGACGGCCGAGGCGGTTGTGCGGGATCATTCCGCGCACTGCGCTCTCGATGAGGAGCTCAGGACGGCGAGCGCGACGAGCCTTGAAGCTCTCGCTCTTGTGACCGCCAACATAACCGGAGAAGCTCATGTAGCTCTTGTCGGTCTCCTTCTTGCCCGTCACGCGGATCTTGTCAGCGTTGATCACGACGACGAAGTCACCGGTATCCACGTGAGGAGTGAAAATGGCTTTCTCCTTACCGCGGAGGAGTTTGGCGGCTTTCACCGCGACGCGACCAAGCACCTGGTCGGCGGCGTCGATGACCCACCACTGGCGCTGTACTTCGTTTGCTTTAGCTGAAAAAGTTCCCATGGCTCTCGGAAAAGGGTGCGCAACGTAGGAGGCACTGCTAAGGCTGTCAACGAGGATTTCGTATTCCATTCACAGATTTGCAACGGAATCTCCACCTCAGCTCTGCCGGACGCACTTCGCGGTAATTAAGCGCGCCCTGCGCAAATGGCAATTCGATAGTTTAACGAGGTTGTCCGCCATCCGCCCGCAATACCGCAGCGCATTTCTCTATATAATAGAGATCCGCGGCGCCCCAGGGTTGGTCGAGCCAGCGCGCCAACGCCCCAGCCGGCACCACCCGCCCGTCCGCCAGCGCTGAAAAGAGGGCGCGCGAGAGGTGGGGCGGTGAAATGTAGTTCTCTCCGCCGATCATGCGTTCGCCAAAGGCGTGATACCACACCGGCAGATCCGAGGTCAGGAGTCTCAGATTCCGGCCAAGCTCCTCGGGTGCAAACTCGCGGAGCATGGCTCCCAGTTCCGGGGTGAGCCCGATGTACCGGGGAACACCAGCCTGATGAAGGGAATGACTCGCGATCCGCACGGGCCGGATCAGCACCGGGTCCGCCTTTTCGTGGTGAACGCGTTCGGTGATCAGCTTCGCCAACACCTCCAGCGCTCGGCCGACCTCTTCCTGATCTCCCGCCCCTTCTATTAGCCGGGCATACGCCAGCACCCCTGCGATCTGGCCATTGAGCCTCTCAATCAGGTCACTCCCCTGGTCTCTTATTCCTTCCTCGCCTGCCCTGTGGATCTGCTCAAAATCGGGGAGTTTGGATGCGTATCGACCGAAGATCTGTCGGATCTGAGGGAGTTGCGGACGGATCTGCTCCCAGCCGTCGGCGTAATGCGCGTAAGCCCAGAGGGCGTAGATGTCCTCGATATTTGCCTGATACTGCGGTGTTTTCCGAGCCCACTCCGCCATCCCGGGGCCGAGGGCGTATGGTTCCCGGCGCTTTCCAGTGGCCGAATGCACCGGTTCCTTCAGTGGCGCTCCCTCCTGCACGAGCACATCAAGATATGCCTTCGCCTTGGCCCGAACCGGTTCCGAAAGGTGAGGCAGGGCAAGCGCGAGGATCTGGATCGTCTCGGCGGTGCGCCAGAAATGCCGCTCTTCCCCGCTGATTCCCAATTCCACCACCAGTGGTGCCCAGGCTCCGCCGGTGATAAGCTGTGTCACAGCGTCATCCAGCTTCTTTTGCACCGTGGCAGCGCCCGAGGAAGCAGCCCCCTCACTCGAGGGCGGCAATAGGAAGCGACGCACCTGCTCGGCAGTAATGATCGTTTTCGCCAGCCCCGCATCGACTCCCCCCAAAGCGGATGCGGTCACCACATTTCCCCCTGCATTCGTCCGCTGCTGGCTGCGGATCGGTCCCGGCGGTTTAAATCCACCGCTCGC
>CBINJX010000851.1:0-3017 GCA_966251085.1 uncultured Verrucomicrobiales bacterium | reverse complement strand
CCGCCTGCTGCTGGGCGTGGATCTGTATGCTGCGGCGCTTTCGATCTACAACTCGTTGCGGCGCAATGCGCAGACGGCGAGTCTGCGGGCCATCGTGGACGAGCTGAGCCAGGGCTTTGCACGTCCTCGCCGTACCACGACGGAACCGGAGACGCCGGAGGGTAGCGGAAGCGGCTCAGGGATCATCGTGCCGTAGGGCTCCATTCAGTAAGGCTATCCCTCTTAATCCTACTCCTAATCTTATTCTTACTCTCCCGCGAGCGCCTGTGGCGGAGGGAGAGTAGGAGTAAGAATAAGATTAGGATTAAGAGGCTCTCTTATCAGGACCGAGATCTGGTTCTTCCGTCGAGGCCTTTGCTGTGGGCAGCTTCAGTGTCTCCGGCAGCGCTTTCCACAGGATCAGCAGTGCGAACAGGGCGATCCCCATCAGGAACAGGAATCCGACACGAAACCCTGCCCCTTGGACAATCGCGCCCGCAACGGCGTGGCTCATCGTGGAGCCAAGGCTCAAAGCGGTCGCGAGCATTCCCTGAGCGAAGCTGCCGAGGCCCGAGGTTCCCATGACATCGTGCACCACGAGAATCGCGACCAGGAGAAACATACCGGCGGCCATGCCATCCAGCACCTGGAAGAGCAGCAGCAACGGTACGTGATTCGTGATGGTGTAGAGAAAGCCGCGGAGGGCGAGCAGCATGAAGGCAAAAGCGAGGAGTCTCTTGCGCCCCTTTCCAGCGAGCCGCCCACTCACGTACACGGTAGGGACCATCACCACCTGGGCGATCACGATGCAGGCGGCCAGATACATGGTCGCACTCTCCGGTTTGGCGCTCGCGATTACCTGTCCTACCAGCGGCAGCATGGCGCCGTTGGAGAAGTAAAAGATGACCGTCAGGAGAAGAATGATGAGGAACGTTCTCGTGCGGAGCACCTCGCGCAACGACGGGCGTTTCTCCAGCTTTTTGCCTTCCGGCGCGAGTGGGTCGTCCGATGAATCCCGTTCCGAGATGAAGGAGGCACTGGCGGTGCATGCCGCCGCCAGTGCAGTCATGCAATAGAAGATCCCGGCATTGCTCGTGAAGCGTCCGACGACTCCGGTGAAGATGGCGGCACCGACATTGCCAGCATGGTTATAGGTCCGGTTTGTCGAAATGATTTTGTCGAAGCCGTGCCGGTGTGCGAGCGTGGCCGCCAGCGCGACAAGGGTCGGAGCATAGAACGACGCGGCGAGTCCGAGGATCACCTGACAGGTGAGAATGACAGCGAAGCTCTGCAGGGACGGCATCAGAAACGCCACCACTCCGGAGACGATGCTCGCGGCGATGATCGGCACCTTCTTCCGGCGGGTATTATCGACAACGTACCCGGCGGGTCCCTGTCCCACGACCATCGCAAGCGTCGTGGCCGAGATGGCGATTCCGATCGCGCCGGGCTGCCACTGAAGATTGGACGCCAGATACACAGCGAGAAAAGGTCCCACACCGTCGCTGATATCTGCGGCGAAGAAGTTCAGCCAATTCAACGCCGTCATGCTCCTTGCCCTGTGATCTTTCCGCATTCAGGAACCTTCGTGCGGATCGTATCGAATCAACCTGCCCCGCCGTTCGGGGAATGCCGGATAGCGGCACATCTTCGCAGCCGCGTTTGATCCCGAGGGCGTAAGCTGTGTGGAGGCGGCTCCTGCGTCGTTGAACTCCGCAGAGAGCCGCTCCTACACAGGTCTCAACTCAGTTTCCGAGAACGGAAACCACGATCGTCCGCCGATGCGGCGCGCTCCGGTGCTCGAAGAGGAAGATGCCCTGCCAGGTGCCCAGCGCCATGCGGCCGTCGTGGATCGGCACGGATTCGCTGGTGCGGGTGAGGACCATCCGCAGGTGCGACGGCATGTCGTCGGGGCCTTCCGCGGTGTGAACGAAATAATCCTGATCCTCCGGCACGAGCCGCTCGAAGAATTCGTGCAGATCAGTTCGCGCGGAAGGATCGGCGTTTTCGTAGATGATGAGGCTCGCGCTGGTGTGCTGGATGAAGACGGTCACCAGTCCTGTGGAGACGCGGCTGTCGCGGACGATCCGCGCGACTTCGTGTGTGATCTCATAGGTGCCTTTGCCGCGGGTGCCGATAACGCAGGAATCAGTGAACGCTTTCATGAAGACGGTCTCAAACTTCGCATGCGTTCAGCGGAGTCGAGCAAGAAGCATTTGCCGGGATGTACGTGCGGCTCCACGGTGTTGGGCTGGCGGGAAAAAGGTTGCAAAACAGATGCTCTACCCCGATCAGATCTCGAGCTAAACTGCCCGTGTTCAATCTGCTTCCACAGTTGCGCCAGTTTCTGACGAGCTTCGTGCTCGTGGTTGCCTTGGCGGCTCTAGGATGCGTGGTGGCGCCTGAGGTCGAGCAGGAATACGAACACACGATCAGACTTCCCAAGCCAAAGTGTGGCTTCATGGTTGTTGGCTCGGATGGGAAAGTGACGCTCCGCGCGGGATCGCTCAGGAATATTTCCTTCATCCCAGTCGCCCTCGGTCAGCCACTCATAGAGAGGTTTCCGCTGCAATGGATGGAGTTTCGGAAGGATTCCTTCGAAACGTCACTTTCACCTTGTCCATTGCGGAAGGTTCGCGGACGCGCTCCGCCCTTGAAGGGCTTTTGTTGAGTTACTGATCAAAGGCTTGAGCCGGGACGATCAGAGGGTTCCAGCTCATGTCGGATGACCGTTTCTGCGTCAGACCATCTTCGGTCGGCCTTTCTATTCCAGCCGACCAAGATCCGGGATTACCGCCTCGTCTCCAACTGGCAGCGACTTTGCCGCTGTCCGAATCCTACAGTTTTTTTTTGCGGGGGACCTGCACGTTTCAAGGCTCCGCAACGTTTCTTAGGCAGCCGCTCGATATGACTCCTGGCCTGACACACTTTCTTTTGTTGCTCGCCGCGCTCTTTTTGCCTGTGGCTTTCCTTCCGCTGGTGCTTGCCGCCGCGCCCAGGCTCAAGCGCCTGACGGGATATCTGGCCGCAATTCCACC
>CBINJX010000850.1:0-3019 GCA_966251085.1 uncultured Verrucomicrobiales bacterium | reverse complement strand
GTCCGCCTCGATCTGCCAGTTCGCGGCTCTCAACTCGATACTCTCAACTATTCACTTTCAGAGAAGAACAGACGGCGGCACGGCTCACAGCTATGAATCTCTTCTTCCTGATCCTCGGCATTCTCCTCGTGGTCATCGTTGTTGCCGATGCCCTCTGGACGACGCTCTGGGTAGACGGCAGCGCGGGACCAATCTCGTCGCGTATGACCACTTGGATCTGGCGGGGAATGCTCAAGATCATTGGCCGTCAACGGCACTCCGCATTGAGCCTCGCCGGGCCAGCAGTGCTTTTCGCCACCATTGTGATGTGGGTGGTGCTTCTATGGGCGGGATGGGTCTTCCTGTTTGCCGGTGGGGAAGACGCACTCAGGCATTCCACCAATCACACTCCGGCTGATTGGGCGGGGCGCATCTACTTTGTCGCGTACATGATGTTTACCGCCGGCAATGGCGATTTCAGCCCGCAGGGAAATGGATGGCAGATCGCAGCCGCTCTCACCAACGGTAGCGGAATGGTGATCGTCACCCTGGCCATCACGTACCTGCTCTCGGTGGTGTCCGCAGTGGTGCAGAAACGCGCATTTGGAAGCCAGATTGCTGGATTCGGAAGGACGGCCGAGGAATTCGTGTGTTCAGGTTGGAACGGGAAGGACTTCCACACTCTCGACATTCCCCTCAGCGACATCTCCTCCAAACTTTCCACCCTGAGCGAACAGTATCTCGCGTATCCGGTTCTCCAGTATTACCACGGCGCGAAGGCATCAAAGTCGCCGATCATTGGAGTGCTGATCCTCGATGAGGCGCTTACCCTCCTGCGCTACGGCATTCCTGAAGCGGCCCGTCCCAACCAGGCGATCCTGCGATCCGCGAGGGCTACGGTGAGCAGTTTTCTGGAGACGATGCCGAGTGCCTTCATCCACGCGGCGCCCGACCCCTTACCTGAACCGCAACTCCAGAAGCTTCGCGATCGCGGCATTCCCACTGTGAGTGACGACGAATTTGCGGCGGCGCTGAAAGAGTTGAGGGAGAGACGATGCAAGCTGCTGGGCGTGCTCCGCCACGATGGATGGAACGAATCGGACCTATAGTGCCATGGACAAGGTCACCTTTCTTTTTGGCGGATGGGAGCCTGTCGCGAGGATCTTGATCGTAGGCACACTGGCCTATACCGCCCTGGTGCTACTCCTTCGCGCGACGGCGAAACGAACATTGGCGCAGATGAATGCCTTTGACTTCATCATCACCGTGGCGCTCGGCGCATCGTTCGGCCGTATTCTCACCGCCCGGAGCGTTGCACTGGTGGAGGCGATCACCGCCTTTGCTCTCCTGATTTTTCTGCAGTTTGCGGTATCTGCACTACAGGTGCGTTCCCGGAGTTTTTCGCGCCTGGTGACAGCGGCGCCCACGTTGCTCTTTTTCCGCGGAGAATTCGTCCGGAAAGCGATGCAGCAACAGCGGGTGACGGAAGACTCACTCCGGTCAGTCGTACGCGAACACGGTCTCGGCTCGTTCGATGAAGTCGAAGCGATCGTCCTCGAGCCGAACGGTCACTTCGCCCTTGTGAAGAAAAAATCAGCAGGAGACGGGTCGGCGCTGCTGAATGTGCCTAAAAGCCAAACCGGGGGTTAAAAGCGGCGCGTTTCCGTACTTCTCTCACCGCTCCTTGAAGTGCGGCTTGTAATACTCATGCAGGCGCTCGTGCAGATCGCGCTTGAACCGGAACGTTTCGCTGAACTCCGGCGCGTTCTTCACCTGCTCACGGTTGATCACAAGGTACACATGCCGGGTATTCCAGCTCACCTGCTCGATTGTCTGAGGCGGAATCATCACCTTCTTTCCTGGCAACCAATTGCGCGTTTCCACCACGAGATAACGCAACTCCCATGAATCGTCATCCACGACGAAATCCTCGACGTGGCCGATATCCCCATCGGTTGCGTGGACGTAATACCCCGTGAGTTCCACGGCACCGCGCAGGCGCGGCCCGACCGGCTCGACGGGTGGCCTCCGGATTTCCGAATCCTCGGCGGGAGGCTCATGCTCACCTCCCACATTCTGCGGGGCCGCTCCCAACGCGCCGAATCCAGTCCAATAAGCCGGCCAATCGTAGTAGGCGTAATACTCGTGCTCCATCTGTCGCGAGATCGTAGGTGCCGTGCCGATATCCGGGGCGTTTCTGATCTTCTCCTTTGTCAGGTGTACATCGACGCTTTCCAAGCCGTCATCGATGTGACCGATCGCGCGTGGAGGCAGGAGAACGTCGCGGCCGGAAAGCCATGTCCCAGTGTTCACCACCAGGTAACGCACAGCCCATGTCCCCTCCTCGAGGTAGACATCCTTTACCTTGCCAAGGTGCCCATCCTGCGCAGCGAGAAGGTATCCTTTGATCGAGCTAACGGTGTGTAACATTGGGAAAAGCAGAAAGTGCTCAGTACTCGGTGCTCAGTACTCACCCTGAGCCCCTACTTATTACGAAACCCATATCGGTTCCGCGGCTCTTCTGGGGGAGTTTATAGTTGAGAGCAACCAACGGGCGGGGGCATGCGTGAAGGTGGTGAAGAAAGTAATCAGTGAGTCAGTAATCAGTAATCAGTCTCCGAGTGGCTGATTATCTCGCTTCGATCTGCCGGTGCGCGGCTTTCAACTCGATACTCCTCCGAAAGTTGGTAGTTGGGAGTCTCGGCCTGAGAGCCGCGCACTGGCGGATCGAAATGGGTGAGCGTAGCGGGGTGGAAGGGAGCACAGACTTGCGATTGCCCTCCGGGCGGTAGGGCGGTCGCGCCGCCGACCACCGGGAGGACGCGTGGAGAGTGATGGCGCATCCACCTTGAGGAAAGGCACGCGCGGCGCGCGGACCCTACCGGGTGAGGTAACGCGCTATATAGATTCCTTTCTCCACGTCCTCCACTCACGTGCCAAGTACCGAGTGAAAGTGCCAAATGGGAATCCCTCATAGAGAAAGCCTTACTGATTACTGATTACTGATTACTGATTACTGATTACTGATTACTGATTACTG